>JAAZCL010000369.1 GCA_012513315.1 Bacteroidales bacterium
CAAATAGTGAGTTGTGCGTTCTGTAAGTCGTGAGTATCTTTGTGTTAAGGGCAGATGTTGTTCAGAGAAAATTGTTTGAGTGCAACTACTGTTACGGCATCTAAACTTTCTCACTTTAAATATAATTTTAACTGCTCTGCCGGATGATGAAAGATCAGTTAATTTGCGCATATATGATGAGTGAACACTTTTACTCCTTTTTCCGCAAGAGGGACATTTTGCTGTCTTGGCTTTAAGACGAGCAGAAAGGAAAATCAAATTATCTCTTATAACGGAATCATAAAATACAACACCTGGTATTCCAAAAATAGCTTGAAGTGAGTGTTTGTTAATAGAAAAGTTACTATATTTGGTTTGGCTAGTGTAGTCAATCATCTTTAAAGTCTTTAGTGTCAGAGCTTTAAAGATAATAAAAATGATTCGATTATGCTAGCTTTATTGCCATTTATTTATCTGAATATCAGTAATATAACTGTATTTTTATAAGGAGGTTTAAGAGTTGTAATTTTGCACCAAATTTGACGAAGAACCGCATATCACCGGAATATCAATTACTCCACTTTTCATCTTTATTCTAGAAATATTATAATATAATTATACTCCTGCGTTACTAGATTTTAATTAAATACAATAAGGATTATTGCTGAATTATATACTAAATTCAAGGACAAAATCTAAGTTACTCGTTTTTTTACCTGTTAAAGTTATCGACAATATGTCCAAATCTTCGGATATAGAACATTCAACGTTTTCACATTTAATATCCATAAAGGTGTATTTATCAGGAACTCTTATATGCATAGTTATCGGAAATGTTTCGATAATTTGAACTACTCCTTTCAATTGATTTCGTGAGCTATCCCAATCCATCATAATAATCTCCATACCGTTCTGTGTGATATGGCGATCGCTACCCAACCATTGCGGGGTTTCTTTTATTGGATGAAGTGTAACTACACGCACACCATGTGCAGGAACGTTCATTGAAAGTTCGTAATCTGTAATTCTGTATTGGAATAAATTACTTTCCCAAAACTCGATACCAATATATTCTGTATCTGCAATTCCAAGCTCCTCTGTGGTAGTGGAGATCTTTTTCTCTTGGTTTTCCCAATTAAATAAAGCTACCACATTGTAACTCCCAAGTTGTGAATGATTGACGGATAGATTCCATACAGAAATCATCTTGAAGTACGGGTATAAACTTGCAGGTCTCACATTTGCCACAGGTAGAGTTTGTTGAAGAATTTTCATTTTCTTTTCTTCAAGTCCAGCTAATTTATCTCCAAAAAATGTTAGTTGACCTGGAAATGCCACGATAGTTGCAGAAGTACGCGCTTCTTCTAGAGGTAAGTCTCTAACAAGTAAAGTGTCAGGGTCAGCGAACATTACAATATTATGAGTAAAGACCTGATTTAACAGACAGCTCGCTTGATTTAACACACCTTCCCACTTAACAGGTTGATTTGGATGTACTATATCAGCACCAATACGAGATGCATCTGCATATTTAGCTTCTGGTCCTGAAGTGTGACCTTGGCATGCAAGAAAGATTCTATCTTCACCCATTCCATCTCGAAAAGCTTTTACACATAGTTCAAAAGGATTGGAACATGAAGGATCGTTAAACTGAGCTTTAATTTCAGGTCTTTCATACAGGTGTGCACAATATCCATGATTTCTGCCAGACATTCCATCAATCTTGAAAAACTCGTATCCCCATTCTTTTGAAGCTATACGATGAATTTCTCTAAGGTGTTCCCTCGCTTCCTTCACTGTAGGATCAAGGGTATATTTACCGTTCCAGGAACTAATTGGTTTGCCACTTTTATCGTGTAAGAACCAGTTTTTATGTTTCTTATAAAATTTATCATTTCCAGTTCCAAAAGGTGCCATCCAAATACCTGGTTTAAAACCCAACTTTCGAATATCTTCTGCCAGCTGTTTCATGCCCTTAGGAAACTGTTTCTTATTTACTTCTAGGTTCATATTATAAAAATCTCTAACAGGTAGCTTATCTGAATTTTCCTGCCATGACTCAATTGACCAAATATCGCAGCCAAAAGGAAGAAGATATTTCTGCCCTATCTTTGCTTCAGCTAGATTATCTTCAGCCGTTGCTTTATCAAAATAAGTATTCCAAGACATCCACCCCGTAGGTGCAACAGGGCAACGATTGCGATCAATAGGTTGGTAATATGGAGTGTAACTATTTTCAGAATAATGATTTTCTAGAAAAAAAACTAGCTTTGATTCTGCACCTTCATCAATATATCCACTCATTTTAAAGTCAAATATTCCATTACATTTATTTAATAAATGTAGGTTCGTTGCTGATAACTGCAAAAGAGTATCATTCTGAGGTGAGAATAATGAGTCATTCAATAAAGAATCAGCGGTTCCACAAATTAATTGAAGTACCTTCTCATTTGTAGAAGGTTTTGTACGGCAAGGAAAAGAGTCTGGGAGAAATGATATTGTGCCCTCATAAGAAAAGTGACCTTTAAAATCTTGTGCTGTTCTATGGTAAAACAATAGTTCTAAATTTCCTCCATGCTGGTTAAATAAACAATAACCTTGTACATTTCCATGAGGGTCTACTAAGG
>JAAZCL010000370.1 GCA_012513315.1 Bacteroidales bacterium
AAGCATCTTATTATCATTGCTTGTGGGAACAGTCAATGAATTCGGCACTCTGCTCAGTATGTCACGGGTCATAGTATATCTGCCTTTTTTTCTCGCCGGCTACTATGTTAGACATAAAAATTATCTTCCCGAAATACTTTCCATATCAAAGAAGCATGCCTGGATCATAGTCTTTATTACGGGTTGTGTGGCTTTATTGTTATCCTTGCAGTCAAATTCATTATTCAGGTTTTTATTTTATTACAACTCTTACCATCTGTTGGGATTAAATAATTTTGTCGGAATAATAACAAGGGCAATGACTTTATTTGTAGGTTTAATGATGACTGCCGCGTTATTTAAAATTTTGCCAGATAAACAAACAAAACTTGTTGCAATTGGCAGAAACTCCATGGTCGTATACATAGGACATTTTTATATTGCTTATTATTTCCACAATATGTTTTACAATCTAACTGAATTTAATATTTTACTATTAGGGTCATTTTTGATCTTTATAACAATATTATTTTTATCCTTAGATTCAATATCTAACATTTATAATAAATTCATGAATAATATATTAAATATTATATTTATAAAACGCCCCATACATTAAAAACATCATATAGGTTTCATTTAAAAATAATTAAGGGGATAATGGTATGCCGAAAATATGGACCTGGCTAGTAATTATGCTTGCAATAGTCGCTTCAGGATTTTCATTCCTCATATACAGCGGAAAATATGATAAACCTGCTTCAGTATAAGCACTCGGAGATAGTGTCAGTTATTATAAGACAGAAGACAATGCCCGCAAATATATGCTTGCAGGCTGGAGCAGACAGGAAAAAGGATATACCTGGACAGACGGCAACGAAGCATCAATGCTTTTTGACGTACAAAACGCAGAAGATAAAAACCTGCTGCTTCAAATAAGAGCTTTCGCTTACCTCGGCGGAGGTCTTCCTTGCCAGACCGTCGATGTGTACGCGAATGAGATAAAAACAGCATCGTGGAAGATCACAGATGAAGCATGGCATGAGGCTGAAATTCCATATACGGCCGCAGGAAATGGTTTGATAAAAATTAAATTTGTCATAAGTGACCCGACTTCGCCCAAAGACATCGGTCAGTCGACCGACGAGAGAAAGCTGGGAATTGCTGTGAAAGAACTCATTATCAGTGTAAAAGACTGAACATTTCCAATTTCTTACTTCTTTTGCTGCTGAATTTAATACTTCCTTAAAAACCGGATTTTGATAAGCTTATATCTTTTAACCAAATTTTAAAGACAAAAAAACAGACCCCATATCAGGGTCTGTTGAGTTATTGGTGGAGACGCGGGAGATTTACCGCCAATTATTCTGCGTCCCAAGGTTATGAATATACTAATATATCCTCACTATTTCTTCAGACATATGTATTAATGTATTTCCGTTACCATTATTTATTAGCTTTGATTTTGTTTCAATCCTAAAATTGGCATTATCTGCCACAAATTTGGGTATCCATTCAAGTTCTTTGTGGTAAAAAACAAGATGTTCCGCACAACGAACGAGAAGTTTATTTATCTCAATTACTTCTGAATGCTTTAAATCTTGTCGTCTGTACTCAAAATTTTTAAACGGTATATTTTTTATGCTTTTTTCGTCATATTCAATATTTGGATTAATTTTTATAGCAAGCCAAGGCGAAAGTGGAATAATTTTATTAATTAAATATGACTTATTAACCCGTTCTATTGCTATAGGATAATCACTCGTAAAGAATGGGCTATTTTTAAATGGATTAAATAAAATATCCCATTTAGAGTTGACATAAGCTTTTATTAGATCAGATATCATTGATATTCCTATCGCTTGTGGATATTTGGAATCAATTTCTATTTTTAGGCTTCCTTCATTTAATAATTCAGTAATTTTTTTAACGCCTAGCTCAGGCGGTGATAGAGGCAACATGCCTTTAGAGTCCAACATTTTAACTGTTGTTTCAACTAATCTTCTAGGTGGTTCTGAGCGAAGGCGCATACCTGCAGGAGAGCACGTTAAAATGTATACAATCAAACCAGCAATTACATATATGCATTCTTCATCAATATTATCATCAATAACTTTATTCAGCGCTTTATTATATTTCGGCTCAATCGTCTTCAGAAAGTCTTCAACAGCGCGTTCATCTAATAAATATGGGTTTGTACTGCCGTTATCAACCCTACATACTGTTTTTGTGTGGGCCATAAATTTATGTAAATCTGTCTTTCGAATAGTCAATAAATTATTCTCATGTTCCGGGGGACAAAAATTTTTAAGATAAACTTGTGAAATGTAGTGGTCAAGTGGCATATGTGTTATTTTATCCTCCTTTATATTTATATTCTAACTATATAAGGAAA
>JAAZCL010000371.1 GCA_012513315.1 Bacteroidales bacterium
GTATTAGAGAGTATTTTTATAAATGTGATTACAATCATTAATAATTTAAGACTAATATTATGTAATCGGATAATGTATATTTGAAATCACTAAAGACAGGTTACTGTTCACTCCCCAACCTAAGGAATAAAATAAACACATAACTACAAATAGCAAAGAACCCAATATAAAAATATCAAAAATTCATTGAAAACCTGCTGAATTTTTGATATTTTTTTAATTTTTTCTATTGACAAAGTAATCGTTATGTGTTACAATATACTCATAACGATTAGGAGGTGTTTTATGGCAATTGTTTATCAACACGACAAACGTTCCGGCATTACATATGCCTATGATTCGAAATCATATTGGGACAAGGAAAAGAAAATGAGCCGAGCAAAAAGAACATTAATTGGACGAGTGGACCCTGATACAGGCGAAATCGTCGCAACTGACGGCAGGGGTAAAAAAGACAAGATAAAGAGTGAAAATAACGATAATATTGATTACAAGAAATTTTATGAAAAGCTACAAAAGAAATGTGCAGCACAAGAAACCCTGATTACTGCACTACAGGAAGAAGTAACCGCACTAAAGGAGCAGAAGTAAAATATCATGAATAATAACTTTGAATACATCACAAATCTTCAATATAAAGTTAAATCCTTAACTGACCAAGTAAAATCTTTTGAGTCGGGGGAAAAGTATGCCACGATGTATTCAAAGTGCAAAAATCAACTTTCTGCAAAAGATCGTGAGATTACAAAGTTGAAATCTGAGCTTGCACAAGCCCATAGTCAGATAGTTACTGCACGCAAGAACTGGATGCAGGTGTTAGAAGATGTAGGAAATGAACATGTAAAACAACTGCAAAAAAAGGATAATGAGATAGATAAATTGGAAAAGCGAGTTTTCAAGACAGAAGGAATGCTCGATTTAGCAAAAGATAATCTCAGGGAAAGAAACATAGAATTATACAAAGTATTGACTGAATTAGAAGAAGAAAAAGGAAGAAACCAGAAATTAAAAGCTCAGATCAACCGTGATTATGAAAATTCATCTATTCCTTCATCACTGAAGCCCAATCATAAAAAAATTAACAATAATCGCGAAAAGACAGATAAAAAACCGGGCGGTCAAACCGGACATAAAGGACATAAGAGGAAGAGTCATACACCTACAAATCAAATTCACATCCCTGCACCTGAAAAATATATAAACAGTCCAGATTTTATACCAACTGGTAGAATGATTGTTAAACAGGTGGTTAATCTTAAAATCAGTGTTATTGTAGATGAATATGATACTCCGGAATTCAGAAATATACATACTGGCCAACGTGTTCATGCAGATTTTCCTTCTGGTGTAATTAATGATGTCAACTATGGTGGAAGTATTAAATCTTTTGCATTTTTATTGAATAACCGTTGCTGTGTATCTATAGACAAAGTACGTGAATTTATATCTGAATTAACAAACGGTCAACTACAGATTTCAAAAGGAATGATTAATGGATTGAGCAAAGAATTTTCTAAAAAAACAATAGCTGAACAAAAGGAAGCATTTTCAGATTTGCTTCTTTCTCCTGTGCTCAATACTGACTTTACAGGCTGTCGTCTTAATGGGACAAATGTACAAGTAGCTGTATGTGCTTCTCCAGATACAGTAATGTACCTTGCTCGAGAAAACAAAGGACATAAAGGCGTGAAAGGAACACCTATTGAATATTATCAAGGAGTTCTGGTTCATGATCACGACAAAACTTTCTACAATTATGGTAGTGAACACCAAGAGTGCCTCGCACATGTGCTTCGTTATCTAAAAGACGGTATAGAAAACGAGCCAAATCTGACGTGGAATAAGCAGATGCGGGAATTGTTGCAGGAAATGATTCATTACCGTAACAGCCTAGATCTGGATGATGATCTGGAACCTGATATAGTGGCAGAATACGAAGCTAGGTATCTGAATATTCTGGATACTGCCAAAGATGAATATGAATACGAGCCACCAAGTAATTACTATATAGATGGTTACAATCTCTACATGAGATTGTACAAATACAAAGAAAGCCATCTTTTGTTCTTACATAACAAAAACGTTCCTTCAAATAATAATTTGAGCGAGCGTCTACTTAGGGTGCTTAAAAGAAAGATGAAACAAGTCATGACATTCAGAAGCTTTGATAGCTTGCATTATCTTTGTAACAGCATGGGTATGATTGCTTCCTTGTGCACACAAGAAAAAAATCTTTATTCAAGTATATCTTCAATTTTTGATTAATTAAATCCCAACTTCCATTAAAACAATTTGGTTGTTGGGATTTTTTGCGTTTCATATAAAATTAGGTGTGAACAGTAACTTTAATTAAACTTGGACATGTTTTTATAAATTTTTTAATAGACAAAAACAATGGGTTGTTATATAATAAGTAATGCATCAAGTGTTATGA
>JAAZCL010000372.1 GCA_012513315.1 Bacteroidales bacterium
GGATTGGGTTCTGCACCACGGAATTTCTTGTAAAGAGTCATTGGATCATCAGAGTTCCCTTTAGACAATATATTATCGCGAAACAGTTTTGCAGTCTCCTTATCAAATACTCCATTCTCTTCAAATGCATGGAAAGCGTCAGCGTCAAGCACTTCAGCCCATAGGTAAGCATAATAACCGGCAGAGTATCCACCGCTAAAGATATGAGAAAAATATGTACTGCGGTAACGTGGAATAATCTCATCGATTAATCCAATTTTAGCCATTGCCTTCTTTTCGAAATCACTAACATTAATATCGGTTTTCTCGCTCAATGTATGGTAGTACATGTCAAGTAGAGCAGCTGCAACAAGCTCAGTGGTATTAAAACCCATGTTGAAGTTGGCAGCAGTGCTAATCTTTTCTATCAACTCATCAGGAATCACTTCACCTGTTTCATAATGTTTAGCATACAGCTTGATCACATCGGGATGAAAAGCCCAATGTTCCATTATCTGGGAAGGAAGTTCCACAAAATCGCGTGAAACGCTTGTTCCCGAAACACCTAAATAGTTCACTTTAGACAGCATACCATGGAGTGCATGTCCGAATTCATGAAAAAGAGTTTCCACTTCATCAAGAGTCAACAGAGACGGAGTGTTGTTAGTTGGGCGCGTAAAGTTAGCCACATTATATATAAGAGGACAAATATTCTCACCATAAAGCACTTGCTGACTTCTGAAGAAACTCATACATGCAACGGCATTTTTGCTGTCACGTGGAAAGTAGTCAGTATAAAATACAGCCAGATGCGAACCATCAGCGTCAAGAACTTCATACGCTTCCACTTCGGGATTATAAACATCCACATTATCGAGTTTTTTGAAGCTCAATCCATACAGACGATTAGCAACTTCAAACACACCCTCGCGCACATTCTCCATTTTAAAATAAGGTTTTGTCTCCTCCTCATTAAGATTATATTTTAGAGCACGAAGTTTTTCGGTATAATACCACCAGTCCCACGACTGTAGTTTAAAACCACCACCCTCAGCATCAATTAATTTCTGAAGTTCAATAGCCTCCTTTTTAGCCTGTGGCAGTGCATACTTCCAAATCTCGTTCAGCAAGTCATACACATTCTCCGGCGTTTTAGCCATATTTTCATCCAAAATATAATGAGCGTGTGACTCATAACCAAGCAAGTTAGCTTTTTCTATTCTCAGATTTACAATATCATTAATAACAGCCTTGTTATCGTTTTTATTACCATTATCACCACGATTATACATAGCCTTATATAGTTTCTCACGCAGATCCCGGTTGTCGGCATACTGAAGAAAAGGCAACCAACTCGGTTTCTGTAGGCCAAACATCCATTTACCCTCTTCACCTGCAGCCTTAGCAGCACTTGCAGCATTAGTTATAGCACCTTCGGGCAAACCAGCCAAATCCTCTTCGTTATCAATAACCAGTTTGTAGCTGTTAGTCTCGTTCAGCAAGTTATTTCCAAACGTAAGAGAAAGCCCCGACAATTCCTTGTTTATCTCACGAAGTCTCGACTTATCCTCTTCGCTAAGCATAATACCAGAACGCACAAAACCTTTGTACAACTCATCTAATAGTCTGTACTGCTCTGTGGTAATATCTAAGTTAGCCGAATTATCATGAACAGTTTTAATTCTAGCAAACAACTCCTCATTTAAATAGATGTTGTCGCTATGCTCCGAAAGCAGTGGCGATAATTCTTCGGCCAAAGCCTTAATATCATCGTTTGTGTTAGAGCTGCGAAGTCCATAAAATACACGCGACACACGTGAAAGAGTTCTTCCGCTATTGTCAAGTGCCACAATTGTGTTTTCAAATGTAGGCTCTTCCTCATTATTAACTATAGCTTCAATCTCTTCAGTTTGTTGCTCCATACCCGCCAAAAACGCAGGCTTATAATCCTCAAAAGTAATTTGGTCAAATGGGGGAGTACCATAAGGAGTTTCAAACTCCGTCATAAATATACTTCCCTTCTCGCCACCCTTCTGAGATTCATTACATGCAATTAATGTCATAAATGCGATTAAAATAAATAAAATCTGTCTCATTAAATTTCTAATTTATATTTTGTGATAATTAATTCAACTCATCACTTTTTAAATAATAACCTGCAAAGTTAATCAAATTTCTTTTTTTAAGGGCCAATGTTAAGAAAAAAGTCAAAACCCATAAGCCGCCCTACGCATTTCTGTAGCGTTCTTAAATGGTTTATTTGGCTTAAGATATTTTTCTAAGAATTTGTATATTGTATATCGAATATCGGTAGCCTCCCTGCTGTCTGCACCTCCTCAACATATACATCATTATCGTTTGTATTAGTATATATTAATAGAGGTTTATTTAAATTTGAAGCATAGTGAGTAGGAGAACGCCTAACATACTCGTCCCTATTGCTTTCAATCGATTCTCCAATATGATGTGGTGCAGTAAAATAAGCCGAGTATGTGTCATCATGCGTCTCCAATCTAATCTCCAAATCGCTCACCGGTACGCCGGCAAATGCACATTTATAACTACCGCCATGTTGTAAAATCTGCATCAGCGCAATCAGTTCTCTCACAATATGATAATAGTAAGTAGAGAAATTAGCATGTATTCCACTATGAGGAAGAACAATCCTTTTCAGTTCATCAACCAACCTCAATAAATATACATCATCATTTTTATCTATAGAATCATTCGTTAGAAAATCTGTATTGTTTGAAAACGAAAACTGTGAAATTAAAAAAAGCAAGAGGAGTAAATGTTTTGTATTCATGGGGGCAGAAATTATTGTTTTTACAAATATATTAACCATAAATTACATATGCAAATTATAACTAATAAATATGTGAATATCAATGCATTTAATAAGATACAATGCATTCAACTAAAATAATTAGTTTAAAAACTATGCAATATAGTTGGCAAACTAAACATTATAGTTATATTTGCCTCCATAATATACAAATAGAACATAGTAAATGATCTAACATGCATATAATCAAAGATATAACAGTAAAAGAGGAAGAGGTGATGCAATACTTTTGGGAGCATGGACCACTTTTTGTGAAACAATTAGTTGAATTGTACCCCGAGCCCAAACCACATTTCAATACACTCTCCACATATGTGCGCTCACTTGAAGAGAAGCAATACCTGTCGCATGACGTATTTGGCACAACTTACCGATACTTCGCAATTATAAATGAAGAGGAATATCGCAAAGGAAATTTAAAGAGCGTTGTAAAGAAGTATTTCGATAACTCTTACCTAAGTGTTGTATCCTCACTTATAAAAGATGAAAACATATCGGTAGATGAAGTACGCAAGCTGCTAGAAGAGGTAGAAGCCTCAGACAAAAAAGAAGTCACAGACAATTCTAAAAACTCAGGAAATAAAGGAGCATTACAACACAAATCCTCTAAAGTCTAATACTATGGAATCGTTACTATTCTACCTGCTTCGTACATCAATTGTAATGGCTGTTTTTTATGGATTCTACAAACTATTCTTCAGTAGAAACACCTTTCATAAGTCAAACAGGGTTTTATTGATTTTAATTGTAGTGATAACCTCAATACTTCCTCTTTTCAGCTTTAATTTATTGTCTAATATAAATTTACCAGAGTCCGAAGCTAATTTGCTCGACTTCTCAAAATTACAAATCATAGAGCAGGTTGGTAATTTCGAACAAAAAGCTACATTCCCTTGGATTCCGTTTCTCTTAATTCTTTTTGTCGCTGGCATGCTGTTCACATTTATACGATACATAATAGGGATAAATCAGATCCAGAAAATAATTGCAAGTTCAGAGAAGCAGTTTATATTCAATTCAGAGAAGCAATTTATATCAAATAATGCAGTACTATGTATTACAGATAAAAACATTTCACCATTTAGCTGGTGGACCTATATAGTTATATCACGTAAAGATTATACACAAGATAACTCTCAAACAATACTTTCACACGAGAAAGCCCATATCCATATGAATCATTCAATGGATATGATTTTATTCGATCTTTTTACCATTTTCTTTTGGTTCAACCCCTTTTCGTGGTTGCTAAAGCGTGAAATTCAAACAGTTCACGAGTATATGGCAGATGAACAGGTATTAAACAATGGAATCGATGCAAAACAATATCAATATTTATTAATCCGCAAAAGTGTTGGCGAGCATAAGTTTGCATTAGCAAACAATTTCCGTCAGCGCAATTTGCATAAAAGAATTACAATGATGACTAAAACAAAGACAAGCAAACGTATGAAATGGAATTACGTATTTGCACTACCAGTACTTTTTCTTTCCATAACAGCACTCTCTGCACCAAAATTAAATGCAAAAGTCGTTGCTAGCGATCCTCCCGTAAAAATTGAAATTGTAGGTCATAATAATGATACAACTACAATTGAAACCGACCCCCAGATAAAATCTGAAACAAAAGGTGAGATTAAAGGAATAACTACAATTGCAAAGAACGGTGAAAGCAAAATTCTTTATATTTACGATGGAGTGAAAATGTCGAACGAAGAAATTGGCAAAATTAATCCTAATAACATTGCAGATATCACTGTTATAAAAGATAAATCAGCAGTAGAAATGTATGGCAAAGAGGGCGAAGATGGAGTAATTATTATTAACTCAAAAGATGCCCCTAAAGAAAGTGTTATTGAAAAAAAGCCATTAATTATAATTGATGGTGAAAAGATGCCACTAGGATATGAATTAAACACTATAAAACCTTTCGATATTGAGTCTATATCAGTCTTAAAGGATGGAGGAGCTTTAGAGCAATATGGCGAAGAGGGTAGGAATGGAGTTATAGTTATTACAAAAAAAACATTTGTTAAATAATATCTAAAGATGCTAACTGTTGGAATTTTTGTTATATTTGTAATGTGCTTATTGTGTTATAATCTAAAACATTAAAAGCTTAAATTATGATGAAAAACAAAATATGCCTATCAGTACAAAGAGGGGCTCCTGTATGGATTACCCTTTTGATGTTGTTTTTTGCTTTATCATTAACTGCCGACAATTCCATTATCACTATTTCAGGTTATGTAACTTGCCAAGGTGAAAGAATTTCTGATGTTGCAATAGAAGCAGAAACAACAAATGATGTGACTATCTCAGACAGGGAGGGTAAATTTTCAGTAACAGTAAAAAAAGGTGGCGTTGTATTATTTAAAAAAAATGGATACACTCCTTATGAGCATATTGCCAGCAATCCTCATGAGAACTTAATAGTGTGTTTATTCCCTCAAGAAGACTCAACTAATTCTGAAGAACATCTAGAGAAAGCGACAGAAGAAGAAAAAGAGAGTATTATAAATATCCAGACTAAAAAGGAAGAGTGATAATTAAATCATTATAGCAATAATAAGACTTCCGTTTTTAAAATAAAAAACTTAAGGAAAAAATTATTGTTAGACGGTATTTATAAAAAGACCCACCTGATGAGCAGGAGGCTATTAATGATTTGTTGTCTTACCAAGACTCGAACTTGGACAAACAGGCCCAGAATCTGTTGTGCTACCATTACACCATAAGACACTATGGTTTTGAGGTTGCAAAAGTAAGTAAAATGTGAATATCAAAAAAATTTTTTTTAATATAATATTAACCACTTAAAACAAACGATCTATTATAATGAAAACTGAATTCTAAACAGTATATATTGTAA
>JAAZCL010000373.1 GCA_012513315.1 Bacteroidales bacterium
ATATATGCTCAAAGATACCCAATTAAAAAAGTCTCTTTTCCCTGTAGGAAAACTTACTAAGGATGAAGTACGTGAAATTGCTAAGGTCAATGCCCTGCCTGTGAGCAATAAAAAGGATTCAACCGGCATATGCTTCATTGGAGAACGGAATTTTAAAACGTTTTTACAAAATTACCTCCCCGCTACCCCTGGAATTATGAGAACGGAAAAGGGTGAGGTGCTGGGTGAACACATCGGTCTTATGCACTACACTTTGGGCCAGCGAAAAGGTCTGGGCATTGGCGGGCATGGAGACGGACGAAGCTACTTTGTTGCTGAGAAAGATTTGAATAATAATGAATTAATTTTAGTTCAGGGACCTGATCATCCCTTGCTGTATTCAAATTCTGCAAAGATAGAGGAATTAACCTGGATCAAAGAAGCTCCTTGTGAAAAGGACGTCGAAATAAACCTCATGGCAAAATTTCGTTACCGACAGCCAGATCAGGCTGTTACAATAGTGCATCAAGGAGACATAGCCACAGTACGATTTGATGTACCGCAGCGAGCGATTACTCCCGGGCAAAGTGCAGTATTCTATCAAGGTGAAATGTGCATAGGCGGCGGTATTATTCAATCATTCAAAAGAGATAGCTGAGTTTCTATTTCCTTAAGGCTGTTCATGTCTGTGAAGTGGTAAAATTTGCCATCTACCCCTATGGCTGAATGCAATGCATCCAAGGGATAGAACTCTATGAGTCGCTCATAACCTTTGAAACTCAACCGTACTTGCATAAAAGGAAGACCAGATGGTTCGTAAATATTGCTTAAATTTCCATTTGAGCCTGTAGTCATCAGTAAGCTATATAACTTAGTAAAGTCTTCACTGGAAACTTCTGTCCCCTCACCGGAAGTAATAAAAAAATCATATAGCATTCTGCCTTGAGAGTCTTCCCCGATGAGATTATTGGGCAATATATGCTCAACGAGCAACACTGTGTAGCTATGTTCCAAGCCGCCTTTTTGAGTAATTGAAATTGTATCAATTAGATTTAAAGGAACATTTATTGGGAATTGACTTATATAATATAAAGCATTTGTTTCCAGCATAAATCCCATCGACAGATCGCTTGCCTGATAAATATTATCCATATATTGGCAATAAAACCCTATTCCAGCAATAGGATGGCCTATTTGAATGATAATTTCCTGTTGATCAATTAATTTACTGCTTTGCTGCCCGTCAATAAGAGAAGTGCTTGTTATTATGCTAGGTGCCAATAAAAAAGTTACTTTTATATGAGGGTTATCAAGCCCATATTGATGAGTATTTTCTAAATTTGCCTTGGCCACAAAACTTGCTAAACGCATTCTTCCAATTGATTCAAGGAATCTGGATATTTTGATATCACTCACCGGATATGAAAAAGGCTCCTGGATCGACCATAATCCTTCTGCCTGGCGTGAAAGAGTAAATCTTTGATTGTTTTCTTCAAAAGTAACCTTTTCAAGCAAATCAGGTGAGAAGTTAATTTCTGGTACTATATGAAGCCAGTTCATTTCCTGGTCAAAAAGTTCTTTTATTGTTATGCTGAAAGCATACATTTTGTCTTCGCCATTGAAGCTGCCATAGTCTTTTGGTATATCTGTGGGGATTCTGCCGCCAATTTTAAAATGGTAGCTTCGATTATTCTTGAATTTTACTTTAACCTCAGTGGCATTTTCTCCTAAGCCATGGTCATCTATCGTACCGATATCAGCTACAAAGTTAAGATCCTCTGCTTCAAAATATATAAGTGAGTCAACCATTTCATTAATAATACTTTGATTTAATTCATACTCAGGGTAACCTTTAATCATAAAAATATCTTCAATTCGAATGATGGTATATTTATCGCCACTTGAAGGTTTTACTGTGAAAGATTCAAGATCACTTTCTTCTCCCTTAAAAAGTAACATTTTTGTATCATGAGTTATTGGTGGCTTTGTGCTGGGTTTATGACCTGAAAGCTTAATATAGTATGATGCCAACACTATCACCGCCAGTATAGCGGTAAAAACAATGACCCGATTAAAGGAAAGTAAGGATGCGTTCTTAATGCGAACTTTTTTCATTCAACGTTTCCTTCGGGGAAGCAAAACAGCAAGGGCAGTGAAGCAAACTGTTAGTGGAAATATAATCAGTATTAGATAATTTAAAGGATAGTTTGATACGCGAAGAGGTTCGCGGATAGCTGCTTTAGGTGAAATAATTAAGTTCACTGCTTTTGTTGGACTCTAGTATTGAACCAGGTTCAACAAAAAATCAGCACTATA
>JAAZCL010000374.1 GCA_012513315.1 Bacteroidales bacterium
ACGCGAGCTGGGTTCAGAACGTCGTGAGACAGTTCGGTCTCTATCTATCGTGGGCGTTAGAGATTTGCGAGGCTCCGACACTAGTACGAGAGGACCGTGTTGGACAGACCTCTGGTTTACCGGTTGTGACGCCAGTTGCATCGCCGGGTAGCTAAGTCTGGGCAAGGATAAGCGCTGAAAGCATCTAAGCGCGAAGCCTACCTCAAGATAAGATCTCTTTTAAGGGTGGTTGAAGACTACGACCTTGATAGGCTGTAGGTGTAAAGGCAGTAATGTCATAGCCAAGCAGTACTAATTACCCGTAAGCTTTTTTTCGTAACGAACCAGATAATAAGGGTTTGACAAATACTTTGTTTTTTGTGATTAATGATACTATTTTCGAGTAGTAAGTTTCTTGAAGTATTGTTCTTGTTTTCATCATGTCTATCTTATTAAGGTGGTTATAGCGTTGGGGCTCCACCTCTTCCCATTCCGAACAGAGAAGTTAAGCCCAATAGCGCCGATGGTACTGCATATTTTGTGGGAGAGTAGGTAGCCGCCCTTCTTTATAAAATGTCCCGGTTGGATTTAATTCCAGTCGGGACTTTTTTTTGTTGAATTAAGCAACAAAAAGATAATATTATATCTAAATAAAACGGATTAAATAAATTCCTAAAACAAAAGTGCTTATATGGCACTAAAATCGTGTTCAGTTTTATCAACTATATTGTTGAGGAGGACTTGTCTAAATAACTTTGTCTAATCCATAATTTAAGTTTGTTATTTACATCTCTTTTTATTTAAGTGTAATCAATTCTTCCTCACATAAGGTTATATTTTCTAAGCCATTTTCATTTATAATATAGGTGTTCTCAATTCCCACTGCTCCAATTCCGGGTAATACAAATTTGGGTTCAAGAGCAATAGCCATACCTACAGCTAGAGTTTCTTTTGAGCGTGGAGTGAATACTGGTGGTTCATTAATTTCCAATCCTACACCATGACCTATAAATTTGGCCTGTTGTTCAGTTCCCATAAAATAAGCATCTAGATTATTTTCTTTTGCTATTTCAAGTGCCGTATTATATATATCTGAACAAGATGTTCCGGGTTTTGCAAAAGCTTTAATTGTATTATGGATTTTAATAGAAACTTCATGGGCAAAGTATGCAATGTCTGGTGCTTGCTCTATTGCAAATGTACGACTCATATCATCCATATAAGGGCGGTAGTTTCCAGCCATATCAATCATTATGGTAGTACCTGATTTGAGTATAGAGCCATTAGCGCCTAAAGGGAGAATTGGAGATATTCCTTCACCTCCTAATGCATAATCGAACGGAGATGCTGCTTGGGCGTTATCCCCCGCTAATAAACTTCCCATAAAGATGTCCATATTTTCGCCAAATGATCTGAAAATTCCAATAGAGCCATGAAGCCTCATTTCCCTTTCAATCTCTATTTGCAACTCAAGATCAGTCATACCTTTTTTATATAATGAAGGTATTCTCTTGTAAACTTCAGTATGTATTTCAGCTGATTCTTTAATTTGAGCAAGCTCTACTGAAGTTTTAATCATTCTAAGGTTTCTGAGATCTGATGATACATTAACAACGTTATCTGTTTTTAATGCTTTCTGAAGGCGGATTGTTGCATTAAATGAGAGATAATCAGTTTCCATCATTAGATGACTAGGTAAAGGATGTTTCATCTGTTGTAGAAGCTCTGGAATCTGTTCTGGTTTTCTCAAAAACACAGCTCTATCGTCTTTTAAATTGAAGGGCCGTCTTACAAATAATATGGCAGGTCCTTTAGGCTGTATATAAATATAACCATCAAAAATATAGCCACATAGCCAGAATTGATTTACAGGAGATGAAATAATGCATCCATCCATCTGTTTATTTATTATAATGCTTTGTATGCTCTCAAGCTTTGAGTTTCTTTCTCCGTTTGACATTGCGATCATTTTAATTTATCTTTGACTTCAAAAATACAACATTTTACGGTATTATATAATTAAAAAATACTTAATCAAAAGCTTATAATAGTTTTGATAACAATAAATGGTATATCTTTACGCTAATAAATAATTAGGGTGCGAAGACAAATATTGATAGTAGAGGATGATAGTACTTTTGGAGCTATGTTACTAAAATGGTTCGAAAGGAATGGGTTTACGGCAACATTATGTAATGGTTTGATGTCGGCACAGAATGTATTATCAGATAAAACAACCTTTGATTTAATTCTTTCAGACTTAAGACTTACGGATGGTGACGGTATTATGCTTTTATCTTGGTTGAAGAAAAAGCAAATTACTACACCCGTTATAATTATGACAGGGTATGGTGAAGTGAAGACAGCTGTATCAGCAATTAAACTAGGTGCGTTTGATTTCTTAGAAAAACCAATAAATCCTTCAATACTTACAAAAAAGATTCAATCGGTTTTTGATCAAAATAAATCTGCTGAAGAATTCTCTATTTCTTTAAAGAACAAGAAAGCAGTAAACATAAACTACAAAGATAATCCTAAGATTGTAGAAGGTACCAGCCCTTTGTATGAGCAGATGTATTCTTTTATAGATTTAGTTGCACCTACTCAAATGGCCGTTATGATCATTGGAGAAAGTGGTACAGGGAAGGAGCATGTTGCTCATATGATACATAGTAGGAGTAATAGAGGCAAGGGTCCTTATATTGCAGTAGATTGTGGTAGTTTATCAACTGAACTTGCGCCGAGTGAGCTTTTTGGTCATAAGAAAGGATCTTTCACTTCTGCTATAGATGATAAAAATGGCTTTTTCTGGGAAGCAAATGGAGGCACCCTGTTTTTAGATGAAGTAGGGAACCTTCCTTATGGTGTACAAACTCAAATGTTACGTTCTTTACAAGAGAAAAAAATAAGACCTATAGGTACATCAAACGATATTGAGGTAGATGTAAGAATTATAACAGCTACTAATGAAAATCTTGAACAAGCGATATCTCATGGTAAATTTAGAGAGGATTTATACCATAGGTTAAATGAGTTTCTGATAAAGGTACCTGCATTGAGAGATTGTATTGAAGATATTTCTTTGTATGCCCATCATTTTATGGAGGAAGCAAGTAGTGAACTAGAGAAGGATGTGAAATATATATCTTCAGAAGTGTTAAGTCTCCTTAAAAATTATAGTTGGCCGGGCAACTTGAGAGAATTACGCAATGTTGTAAGACGGTCTGTTTTATTTTCTACAGGAGATACCATTACTATTGCTGGCTTTCCTAATCTATCAGAATTCAACTCTGAGTTGTCGAATAATAATTTAGATATTTCAGGAATAAAATCAAATTTCTTTGGTGCTGATTTAGAAGTCAATAATAGGAGTAACCATGCTTTATATAATAATCCTGAAGATGAAAAAGATAAGATTTTAAAAGCACTACACAAATCTAACGGTAATAAAACAAGAGCTGCAAAACTTCTAAATATAGATAGGAAGACATTATACAATAAGATTCATTTATACAATATCGAATTATAAGTAATCGGTTTTTATATTTTCAGAAAATCTCTTTATTTCTGAGATAGACTTTGTAATATCTTTTTTCCAATCAGGATACAATGACTCGTTATTTCCTCTTAGTTTATCCATCTTAATAAGATTAGTAGTTAGGTGGGAAGCGCCTAGCTGACTAAGGAGTGGATGTATTTTGTGGCAGATATGCTGTGCTTCAATAAATTTACCCTCTTTTACAAGCTTGGATAGGATGTCTGTGTCTTCTGCTGTTGACTCCACAAAATTCAATAGAATTTCTTTTATCGATACAGTGTCTTCACCAAACATGGAAAACAGTTGTGGAAATCGTTCTTCTAATGATATTAATGATCCATTGTTTAATTGAGAAACATTAATTATAGCTTTCTTATCTTTGATACTATCATCTGTTTCATTCTTTATATTTATGTAATCAGAGTTTAGTATGTCTATTAACATGCTCATTTTAATTGGTTTACTTATAAGTCCATTGAAACCCTCCATAACTGTTTTTTTGTTATTATATTCGTCATTGGCAGTCATTAGCCATACTGGGATTTCTTTATTGATTTTTCTTATTTCATTTAATATTTCAGTGCCACTAATATCTACCAACTGCATATCAGTAAACACAATATCAAAATCAGAGACTAAACGGATGAATCCTTTTATATCGCGTGAATTATTGCACAATTTTATTTTAAAGCCTTTTTGTTTTAGAAACTCCTTTATAAGTTTTCCAAGAGGAATATCATCTTCAAAAATAAGTACTTTGTTGTATTTCCGTTCATTATCTAATATATTATATTTCGATAAAGGCTCATCTGGAATAAAATCTTTAATCTGCTCTATTGGGAGGTTTATGATTACCTGAGTTCCCTTATTTTTTTCAGAGGTAAGTTTAATTTCACCATTCAATGTTTCGGTTAACCCTTTAGTAACATACAAACCAAAACCACTGCCTTCAGCTTTTAAAGGATTCGGTGTTCGTGAAAAGGGCTTAAATATTTTAGACTGATCATCTAACTCAATTCCAACACCTGTATCAGTCACTTTTAAAACAATGTTGTTATTATTGCTTTGTTTTAATTCAACTTTTACGCTTCCGTTTATTGTATACTTTACTGAGTTCGAGATTATATTTGTAAAAATCTGTTTAAGCACTGTATAGTCTGTCTCGATATAAAAAGGGGTTGATGTTGAGGTTATGAATTCTAATTCAATGTTTTTGTCATTAATAAATGGGCGAAACATATTTAAAATATCTTCTATTAGTTCTATAAGATTAAAACTGCTTTTTTGTAATACAGCTGTTTTCTGCTCAAGTCGAGAAAACTCTAGCAGGTTAGATAGCATACTCAAAATATGTTGACCAGAATTAAGAGCCGATTTAATTTGTTTTTTTCTTGTATGATCTTTAACTTCTGAGTCCCAAATCTCCATATATCCCATTATAGAACTTAAAGGAGTTTTTATATCGTGTGAAACAGATAAGAGTAATTTATGCCGACTTTCTATAAGATTTTCAGTCAAATGCTTCTCTTTAGATAATTCAGTTCTTGCGGTTTTTCCTTTTTCAAGGTCATTTGCAATAAATAAAGTTATAATAAGAATCAATACTATTGAGATTGCACCCACCGTAATGGCAAAAGTGAATATTTTTTGTGTCAACATCTCACTATTTTCAGTGCCTATTCTACTTGTTTGTATTGCTTCATTATAAAACTGAGATATTAACTGTGATATATGTAAAGATATACTTTGTTCAGCAAGCACAAGCTCTCTAACTTGTCTTTCTATGCGCTGTATCTGTGATGAATAGGTCTTAGTAGCTTCCGCTGTTATACCTTTCAAGTCTTTATACATAAGAGTGTCTACTCTTGAAGCAGCCCTCTCTTTTTGTTCTGTATGGGTTATACTAATTACTGTGTCTGGTTCAAATTTAGGATCGAATAGTTGCGATAACCTACTCCAGAAATCTTTCCGTTGTTTATTAACAATAGTAGTGTCACTGTTCATCGTAACCACTACGCTATCCTGAATTATCGGTTCAATAGTTTCTATTTTCCTGTCTAATTCAATTAAAGGACTCTCAGACCTCAGTTGAATTAATAACCTTTTTACAATTTGATTTTTCTCTAGCAACAGTGAATCAATATCCTCAAGGATAATTGCTTGTTCTTTATCGGGAGAGCTGTTTTTTATTATCTCTATTTGTTCATTTATATCTTGGGATATAGAATCGTACTGTTGCTGGTAAATTCTTCTTGGGGAAATTAGATAATTGTTTAATAAATCTTGTACTTGTTGAATTGATGTGATTAATCGATTGGTATATGCGAGTATCCTGTAGGAGTTATCCATCTCTTCTCTTTGTTTATCTATGCTTTTCTTAAGACTAGTTGAGTAAATAAACAGTCCTGCAAAAAATAGAATCACAACAAGAAAAATAAGTCCAATTTTAATTGTTATCCTTTGTTCCGGAGATTTTATTTTGTTCATAAATGTCCGTTGGTAATTAGCACCTTAATTAATAATTCAAATATACAGTAAATATTATTAAATGCCTATAGTTATAGAATCCTTTATAAAGTAACAGGATTTTGTGGATTTTGACATCAGTACTGTAGAATACATCCACAGTTTTCCATACTATTTCTACAACTCTAGATAATGCAAGATTTTAGTTTAGTGATTTAACACGCACATACACAGGGATAAAAGATGCAGTTGACGAAATAGCTTAACTTTAGTATGATAATTGTGTACTATATGTCAGACGAAGCGTCGTCAAAAACTATTATGGAAATTATAAAAGTTTTATTATTATGAAAAAAATGATTTTATCAATTGCAGTTATTGCAGGAATGTTTTTAATGACCAACCTGAATGTTGCAACCGCAAGCGAAAAACCTTCTATATCTATTGTAACAGAAGATGATGGGTTTGTTGAAGTAAGGCTTCAAGATTTAAATGAGAATATTCAGGCATCTATCAACGCACTTACTAGTGAGTATGATGTTCAGACATTAAAATATAACGAAGAAAAGAAACTTACAAAAGTTGTACTAATCAAGAAAGACGATCAGTCAACCAAAAAAGTGTATTTTAATGAAAACGGCGAAAAAATAGAAAAAGACAATGACGCCAACCAGAATGTTGAAAGAGAATCTATTCAACAAATTGAGCAGATACAACAACCTCCATTTGCAGTATTAGATGATCCAAATCAAAATGACGGTTTTGTGGAAGTGAAGCTTGAAGACTTGAATGAAAATGTACAATCGGCTATTCGCGAAATAGGTAATACATATGATATTTCGACTATTACTTATAGCAGTGACAAGAAAATCACTAAAGTAATAAGCAAGAACAAGGCCGATCAGACTGAGAAAGTATTTAAATTCGATGACGAAGGCAAAGAATTACAACATAAAGCCAAAGACAAAGAATTTGAAAAAGCTCAAGAGCAAAGAGAAGAACAAATTGAAAATATTGAAACACAATTACCATTATGGTAATAATTGACGCAAACTACACTATTGCACCTCTATTTTTATCCTGGTCAATTTAGTCTACTTTTAAAGACCTGAGATAGTACAACTGCCCTCTTAAATGTGATAATTAAGAGGGCAGTATTTTTTATATTAAGAGTTCCAGATTCTCCAAGCTTCGATAGCTTGAAGCTCAAGCATTTCTTTCCCGTTTTTTATCATAGCCTCCTGTTCTCTCCCTTTTCTCAAGAAAAGAGTTTCTTCAGGATTATATACTAAATCGTAAAGTAAATGATCATCAGTTAGCATAGAATAAGGTATACCAGGACAGTTTTCTATATCCGGATAAGTTCCAAGTGGGGTAGTATTAACAATTAGTTTCCTATCAGCCATAATATCCGATGTCAACTCATTATAGCTAATTCTCCCTTCACCCTTGGTACGTGATACATAGATCCAATCAATACCCATGCTTGTAAGAGCATATGCAATTGCTTTAGATGCACCACCAGTGCCTAGTATCAATGCCTTTTTATGCACTTCGGGATTAATAAGAGGCAACAAAGATTTCTTAAATCCTATATAATCTGTATTATAACCAGTAAGTTCATAAAAGTACATATCACCCTTAAGTCTCTTTATTTTAATAGTGTTTACAGCACCAATCTTTTCTGCTTCTGGCGACAATGTATGAAGAAATGGAATAACCTTCTCTTTGTATGGAATTGTTACATTTAACCCCCTTAAGTATTGATTGAAAAGGATTACTCTTCTAATCTCTAAAATGTCCTCTATTTCAAAATTCAGATATTCAGCATCAATCTCTTCCCGATTGAATTTTTCGGTAAAAAACTTAGCCGAGAATGAATGAGCCAGTGGGTAACCGATTAATCCATAACAGTCCATATCCCTATTTTTCTGCAATATACATAGTGGTAATCCCCAAAGTAAGCCTTCTTAACCTAATTCTTCTGAAACCATTCTTTTTTAATATAAGCATCATTTCTCTGCCTTGTGGAAATGCTTCAATAGAACTTGGAAGATAATTATAGGCCTTTTCTTCGGTTGCAAACAAGTCAGACAGAAATGGCATTACATGTTCAGTATAAGTATTATATAATTCTTTTAAAGGCCTCTTCTCTGGCCTTGTAAGCTCCACGAACATGAAAACTCCCCCAGGTCTCAAAACTCTAAGTACCTCTTTAAAACTTTTATCAATATCCTCAAAATTACGTACACCAAAAGACGAAATAACAGCATCAAAGGTGTTGTCATTCAATGTAAGGTTGGCACAGTCTTGGCGATCGAATGTAATTACATCCTGTAATCCTCTCTCTCTCACTTTCTCTTCACCAACCGCCATCATTCCTTCAGATATATCAATAGCAGTTATGGCCTCAGGTTTAAGAATTTTGTGAGCCAGAATAGCAAAATCCCCTGTGCCAGTGGCAACATCCAAAATGTGATTATGAGGATACTTCTTTAATATACCAAGCGCTTCACGTCTCCAATAACCATCAATACCTAAAGATAATACACCATTAAGCCTATCGTACTTAGAGGCAATACTATCAAACATCTCTATAATCTGCTCCTTCTTAGGTCTCTCCGAGTCATATGGATTTACTGATTCAACTTTGTAATTCATTTTTCTAAATATTTTGTGATGTTATTCTCAATGCGAGCCAGAATATTTACAGCATCTGCTTTTTCAAATTTATCGCCCACAATTTTTTCATATAATTCAATATACCTGTCCGAAACACTTTTGCAATACTCATCAGTCATTTCAGGTATTTCTTGACCCTCTTGACCTTGAAAACCATTATCCATTAACCATTTTCTAACAAATTCTTTTGAGAGCTGTTTTTGTTCTTCACCTTTTTTAAATCTCTCTAAGTATCCATCACTATAGAAGTATCTCGAAGAATCGGGAGTGTGTATTTCGTCAATCAAATATATTTTACCATCTTTCTTTCCGAACTCATACTTAGTATCTACAAGTATTAATCCCTTTTGGGCAGCCATTTCGGTTCCTCTTTTAAAAAGCTCAAATGTGTATTTCTCTAGTAGTTCATAATCATCCTTGCTAACTAGGCCTTGAGCAATTATCTCTTCTTTAGATATATTCTCGTCATGACCTTCATCAGCTTTAGTTGTAGGAGTAATTAAAGGAGTTTCAAGCTTCTGATTCTCTCTAAGTCCGTCAGCAAGTTGAATTCCGCAAATAACTCGAGCTCCTTTTTTGTAATCACGCCAGGCACTTCCCGTAATATATCCACGAATAACCATTTCCACTTTAAAAGGATCGCATTTATGTCCCACTGTTACCATAGGGTCAGGAGAGTCCAGTTTCCAATTAGGCACTATATCAGAAGTTGCATCAAGAAATTGAGAGGCTATCTGATTTAGAACCTGACCTTTATACGGAATGCCTTTAGGAAGCACTATATCAAAAGCCGATATACGGTCTGTTGCAATCATAACCAGTGTGTCTTTTCCAATTGTGTAAACATCACGCACCTTACCGTGATAAACATTTGTTTGATTAGGAAAATTAAAATTTGTTTTTGTTAAAGCTTCCATCTTGTTATTTTATTTATTCATTTCATAGTTATTTACATCCTCACCTTCATCGCTACTCAAATTCTTATTATATTTCTTGACAACTAATCTTTTCTCTTTTGCAGCAGTTTCCTTCTCGTAAGCTTCAACAATTCGTTGCACCAGCTTATGACGTACAATATCCTTTTTGTTAAACTCAACAGTGCCAATACCTTTAATATTACGCAGGATATTCATAGAATGAATTAGTCCCGATTGCTGAGAATGTGGTAAGTCAATCTGCGTAATATCCCCAGTAATTATCATCTTTCCATTCATTCCCAGTCGGGTTAAAAACATCTTTATCTGAGGTTTTGTTGTGTTTTGCGCCTCATCTAAAATAATAATTGCATCATTCAATGTTCTACCCCTCATAAATGCAAGTGGAGCAATCTGAATTGTTTTATTTTCTAGATACTCCTTCAGTTTAAGTGGAGGAATCATATCCTCCAGTGCATCGTAAAGAGGTTGCAAGTAAGGATCAATTTTCTCTTTCATGTCTCCTGGTAAGAAACCAAGCTTTTCACCAGCTTCAACTGCAGGCCTGCTCAATATAATTTTACGAACCTGTTTAGTTTTTAGAGCACGAACCGCAAGTGCGATAGCCGTATAGGTCTTTCCAGAGCCAGCGGGACCTATTGCAAAAACCATATCATTAACATTAAACTCATCCACCAATCTCTTCTGATTGGGAGTACGCGCCAAAATAGGTTTACCGTTTAGCCCATGAATAATAAGATTGTCAACATTTATAATGGCTGGTGATTTACCTTTTACAATATCAATAATATCCTCTTCCTTCAACAGATTCATTTCAACACTAAACTTTTCAAGTTCGTGTATCTTCTCTTCAAAATCTGCCAGCTCCTCCTCTTCACCAATTGCTTTTATCACAATTCCACGTGCCACCAAACGAAGTTTAGGATATAATGTTTTAAGCAGTTGTATATTACTGTTGTTTACTCCAAAAAAAACGATGGGGTCAATATTCTCTAATATGATAATACGCTCTATCATTGGCTGCTGTTTGTAAAGTTAAGTTTAAACTGATGTGGTCTATGCTCCTGACCCTCAATGAAATTAATGAAAGCATTATTAACAAGCCTATTGCCTCCAGGAGTTGGATAATTGCCTGAGAAATACCAATCTCCCTTATGATCAGGGCAAGCCTTGTGCAAATCTTCAATTGTTTGAAATACAATTTCCACGTTTGCTTTTATATCTTTTGAGGTTAACATTTGAGCAATCTTTGCAGATATCTCTTCCTCTTTAAAAGGAGCATAAATCTCCTTCACATAATTAACAATATCTTCTTTCTTTTTATTCTTCTGTGCAACAGACTTTTCGTAAACCTCATCTATTACATTTTGCATACCACGCTCTTTTAGAAGTTCAATAGTGGCCTTAAATGCAATAAACTCACTCATGCGCGACATATCTATACCGTAGCAATCGGGGTAACGAATTTGAGGTGAAGAAGAAACAATAATAATCTTTTTTGGTTCAAGTCTGTCCAATATCTTTATAATACTCTGTTTAAGAGTTGTACCCCTAACAATACTATCGTCTATAATTACTAAATTATCTACACCCCTTCTTAACGAACCATAAGTAACATCATATACGTGAGCCGCTAGATCGTCTCTAGAAACACCCTGAGCTATAAATGTACGTAACTTAATATCTTTAATAGCTACTTTCTCAGATCTAACTCGTTTAGAAAGTATAGTATCAATTTCTTCTTTGCTCAGTGAGCTTCCCTTCTCAAGAATAGTTTGTGCCTTTTTTTGATTGAAGTGATCTTCAAGCCCCTGCTGCATACCGTAATATGCCACTTCTGCAGTATTTGGTATAAATGAAAATACAGTATTATCAAAATCGTCGTCAATAGCCTCAATTATGTGAGGCACAAGAAGCTCTCCTAGTTTTTTTCTCTCACGATAAATATCATAATCAGATCCCCTTGAGAAATATATCCGTTCAAAAGAACATGGTGTAATCTTCTCCTTCTTTTCCAGAACCTTATTAAGGCTGATATTACCATTACGTTTTATAACAATAGCTTCCCCTGGTTGAAGCTCATTAACATCATCTTTTTTAAGATTAAATGCAGTTTGAATTACCGGTCTCTCAGAAGCCACTACAGCAACCTCATCGTCATGATAATAAAAAGCAGTTCTTATTCCCCATGGATCTCTAAAAGCAAACGCATCGCCACATCCAACCAGTCCGCATAACGCATAACCACCGTCCCAATTCTTAGATGCTCTGTTAAGCAAAAAAGGGATATCAAGCTTCTCCTCAATAATATGACTTACCTGCTGTCCGTTTAAATTTACTTTATCAATATTGTCATACTGATATTGCACCTCCCTGTCGAGATAATGTCCAATCGATTCTAGCATTACAAACGTATCAGCATAATCTCTTGGGTGTTGCCCTTCGGTAAGAAGTTGTACAAACATCTCATCCACATTGGTCATATTGAAGTTGCCAGCCAGTGCCAGACTTCTAGAAGCCCAGTTATTACGTCTAAGTAAAGGATGCACATATGTTAATCCACTCTTTCCGGTAGTACTATATCGTAAATGACCAATAAAAAGCTCTGCAGCATAAGGGACCGACTTTTTCACAAAGTCTACATCCTTTAATTGCTCAGGTTTAAATTCAGAAAATGAAGAGTGTACTTTTGTAAATATTTCTGGTATTGCACCAGACCCCATCGCTCTTTCTCTAAATATGAACTCATTGCCTGGCGATGCTTCAAGCTTCACAGCTCCCAAACCAGCACCCTCCTGTCCTCTATTGTGTTGTTTCTCCATAAGAAGATACAGCTTATCTAGTCCATATTGCCAAGTACCGTATTTATTATAGTAATATTCAAGAGGTTTCAGTAGTCTTATTACTGCTATACCACATTCATGCTTTACGATGTCTGTCATTCCTTTATTGTTCGTAGTTCTTTCCTAAAAGAAGAGACAAATTTAATCTTATTTGAGGACAAACTCTCTATATTTTATTGATATTATTTCCAAATATATGTCAACTCACTGTATAATAACAATTGACATGTTGGTAAAGGTATAAAACTTTGTCTTATCTTTGCCTATATAACCATATGAAATAATCATGAATTGGGAACAGCTACTATCAATAAAAAGGTTTGGACTAGAGAATTACGAAAATGCCAATAAAGAGAAGCGAACAGAATATCAAAGAGATTTCGACAGACTAATTTTTTCATCTCCTTTTCGCAGACTACAAAACAAAACTCAGGTATTTCCCTTGCCTGGCAGTGTGTTTGTACATAATAGGCTAACACATAGTTTAGAAGTATCAAGTGTGGGTCGCTCTATAGGAGAAAATGTGGGTCGCGAACTACGTAAAAAATATCCCCAAACAGATGCTCATTTTGAAGATATAGGATCAATAGTTTCTGCTGCATGCCTAGCACACGATCTGGGAAATCCTCCTTTTGGACATTCGGGCGAGGAAGCCATTTCAACCTTTTTTTCTGAGGGCAAAGGTAAATATCTGCAAACATTAATTGAAGAAGAGAATGGAAGGTGGAGCGACTTTATATATTTCGAAGGAAATGCCAATTCTATAAGACTACTAATGCATCAGTTCAGGGGTAGGAGGAGAGGTGGGTTTGCAATGACCTACTCAACCATTGCCTCAATTGTTAAATATCCATACTCATCAGAGTTAAGTGGAGGCAAAAATAAGTTCGGCTTCTTTGCATCTGAAGAAGAAGATTACAAACAAATTGCAACCGAACTTGGCATAATCAAGGTTAGCAGTCAGCCACTTAAGTATGTTAGACATCCACTAGTATACCTCGTGGAGGCTGCCGACGATATCTGCTATCAGGTTATGGATATTGAAGATGCGCATAAACTGAATATAGTTACCACTCATCAGGCTAAAGAGTTGCTACTTGACTTCTTTAATGAAGAGAAAAGAGAGCGTCGACTAAACACCCTTTCGTATGTAACCGATATAAATGAGCAAATTGCCTACCTGCGCGCCTCTGTAATAGGTCTTCTTGTTGATGCTTGTTCGGTTATTTTTATGGAAAATGAATCCAATATTCTTAGTGGCAGTTTCAACAGTTCACTTATTAAAATGCTCCCCGATCGACTTAAAAACGCATATAACAATTGCTCGCAGTTTGCTTCTGAAAATATCTATCGTTCAAAAGATGTTTTAGATGTAGAATTGGCAGGATATCGTATAATTGGCTTTTTACTCGAGAGCTTCATAAAAGCTGTTAAAAACCCTCAGCATTCATATTCGAAGCTACTCTTAGACAGAATACCCGAGCAATATGATATATATTCAATAACACTATACGGAAGGGTGCAATCTATAATTGATTACATTTCAGGTATGACCGATGTTTATGCTTTAGATTTATATCACAAATTAACAGGTATTGGCTTACCAAATGTTTAATTTTACTATCATTTTGACAAATATAAATATTTTTTGATTTTTTATTAAAATAATTTGGTTTGTTTTAAATTCTTTTTTATATTTGTCTCGTGGTTTTTTCATAATAGTATTAGATTTAAGGTTAACATGTTTGGCAGGATGTCGCGAGACATTCTGCCAAATTAATTTAGAAACATTAAATTCCTCATAAATATTTATATATTTGTATATTAAAATTAAATAATGAGAAAATCTTTATTGATACTAAGTATCGTTTTATTTATAATTCTTTTATCTGGAATTCTAATCACTCAATGTGATACTGATAAAAAGGCTATAAATAAGAAGCTTACAGAAATGGCCAGCAATCTCAATGAGTCTGCTCCCGTTATGCTCGATGATTTTACGCGATTCGATAATGCTACAGTAACCGGTGAAAATGTTTTTCAATATAACTACACCGTATTAAATACTCAAAACCCCGATTCTCTTATAAAGGAAGTAGAAAGCTCATTAATAAAAAATATAAAATTGGAGTTTAATACAAACCCACAATTGCTTTTTTTTAAAGAAAACAATGTTTCCATCGATTATGTTTATAATGATGAAAACAATCAAGTTATCCGACGAATACAAATAGATTCAAGTAATTACAAATAACATCACATTCTATGAATCGCTATTTTTATATTGACGCCACAGGCAAGCAGAGAGGAACATTCACTCCTCAGGAACTCAGAGTAGAAAACATCAAACGTGACACATTGGTATGGACACAGGGAATGGAGCAATGGAAAAGAGCCGATGAGGTAGAGGAATTGAAAATTGTATTCGAAACACCATACACACCACCCAATCAGCATTATTCAGAACCAAAACACGAAACCACTGCAGTTGCTTATAAGCCAAAATCATGGTTAATAGAATCACTTTTAGTAACCCTACTTCCATTTGTATTTTGTGGAAGCTTTTTAAGTTTAGTAGGTATAATTGCAATTGTATATGCTACACAAGTAGATTCTCATTTCGCCAGAGGAGATTACAAGGCCTCAGAAGAAGCATCGCTTTTGGCCGGTAGGTGGACAAAGATTACACTTTGGGTATTAATAGCCTGGGTAGCTTTAATTGTTCTCGCACTGGTTATACTCTTCGGTTTTCTTGGTTTTAGCATGGCTGGATTTGGTGATTTAATTGATATGTAAGAATAAATTTCAGAAATCATAAATATTATTTTTATTTAAATTAGCACACATAATGGAAGATCCATACGGAAACAACAGTAATTCAACAAACGATAATAACAATTTAGATAATTCTACTAGTTACAATACAATTCCGCCTACAACACCAGTTCCCCCTCCACCCAGTGGCTATATTTCACAAGAAGATGAAATTCCTCCACTAAAGCCTTCAAACTGGTTGTGGCACTCAATAGTAGCAACAATTTTGTGCTGTCTCCCCTTTGGAGTAGTGGGAATTGTGTATGCTGCCCGAGTTGATTCACTCTATTACAATAAGCAATACAATGAGGCTGAGGTATTTGCCAGAAAAGCAAAAACATGGACTCTTGTTTCCGTAGTAGCCGGACTGCTATATGTGGTATTCTGGATAGTAGCAATGTCTACAGGTAATTTGCCTGGTTATCTCGAGAATATTATAGAGAACAACGCAAGTGGTTATAATTTTTAAAACACACTTTGAGTAAAAGATTTAAATTTGGTTTAGGTGCTGCTATAATTATAATGATTATAGTAGCACTATATATATTCTACATTATCGATCCCGAAACGAACTCTCTATTTCCTAAATGTCCTTTTTTATTGGCTACAGGCTTAGAATGCCCGGGATGTGGTTCTCAAAGGGCAATTCATCAATTGTTGCATCTAAATTTTTTATCGGCCCTCAGATATAATGCGTTTATGGTTTTTGCTATGCCCTACATCTTTTTGGGGGTGTATTTGGAATATTTTGGAGGAAAGATGCGACATCCACGACTCGAAAAAATCTTTTTTGGCAGATGGTCGGCACTAATTGTTTTAATTATCGTAATTTCTTACTGGATTTTGCGGAATGTCTTCTAGTCAAAAACAGTCTTCTTGCTAAGAATACTTTTGCATTTTTCTGACTTTTCTCTGACTCCACTCTTAATTTCCTATTACTTTACTCTTACAATCTCCTATTATATACGAGTCGTATACGAGCGAGGTACGAGCAAAGTAGGGACTAAGTGTGGAACAAATGTGCCTAGTTCTAGAAAACAGTACAAATACTTTTCAATACTTTACTTATAGTTTTTCCTTTAAAAAGCGACCGGTATGCGATTCGCTACACTTTGCAATTTGCTCGGGGGTGCCTTCGCAAACAATATAACCTCCGGCTTTTCCTCCCTCTGGACCAATATCAATTATATAATCGGCACATTTTATTACATCCATATTATGCTCAATTATTATAATTGTGTGCCCTCGATCTATAAGCGAGTTAAATGCTTTGAGTAATGTTTTAATATCATGAAAATGAAGACCTGTAGTTGGCTCGTCAAATATAAAAATGGTTGGTTTAGCCTTCTCTTGACCTAAGTTGAATGCTAGTTTCACACGCTGGTTTTCTCCGCCCGAAAGGGTAGAAGAGGGTTGTCCTAGTTTGATATACCCCAAACCCACATCTTGCAATGGCTGTATTTTTTTTGCTATCTTCTTTTCGGTAGTTCCTTTCCTGGAGCCGAAAAACTCTAATGCTTCTGTCACAGTCATTTCAAGTATATCATGAATATTTTGTCCTTCATACTCAACCTCAAGCACCTCTGACGAGAATCGCTTGCCATGACACGATTCGCACTCTAATTTAATATCTGCCATAAACTGCATCTCGATAGTAATAGTGCCATCGCCCTTGCATTCTTCGCATCTGCCCCCCTCAACGTTAAAAGAAAAGTATGCAGGTGTAAAATTTAACTGCTTTGATAATGGTTGATCGGCATAAAGTTTTCTTATCTCATCATATGCTTTAAGGTATGTTACTGCGTTTGAACGTGATGATTTGCCAAGTGGATTTTGATCTACAAATTCAATAGCTTCTACCAAATTAATATCACCAGAGATACCATTAAATTCGGCCCTCTCTAATGCTGAACCGTTATATTCATGCTGCAATGCATTATAGAAGATATCGTTTACCAGAGATGATTTGCCAGAACCACTTACACCGGTTACCACTGTCATAATATTTAGTGGAAATTTAACATCAATGTTTTTTAAATTGTTATGTCTAGCACCCTTTACTTCAATATAATTATTCCATTTACGGCGGGTTTCAGGCACCTCAATCTGCTCCTCGCCTATAAGATATTTTACAGTATAACTATTGCTCTTTTTTTCAAGCTCCGATACAACGCCCTGATACATTACCTCACCACCCAATCTTCCTGCTTTGGGACCGATGTCAATTATATAATCGGCAGCTCTTATTATTTCTTCGTCATGCTCCACCACAATAACCGTATTGCCAATATTTTTAAGCTCTTTTAAAACTTGAATTAGCAGGTTGGTATCGCGTGAATGAAGACCTATACTTGGTTCATCTAAAATATATAAAGATCCAACCAAGCTGCTCCCCAGAGATGAGACAAGGTTGATGCGCTGACTTTCACCCCCTGATAATGTGTTTGATAATCTGTTGAGAGTAAGGTAGCCTAGCCCCACATCGAGTAAGAATTGGAGCCTGCTGTTAATTTCAAGGAGCAGCCTCTTTGCAATGACGGCATCTGTTTCATCTAGCTGGAGGTTTTGAAAAAAAACTTTAAGCTCAGATATTGGCATAACCACCAGCTCTGTTATTGATTTGCCGGTAACTTTTACATACTGTGCTTCTGGTTTAAGTCGTGCCCCTTTACACAATGAGCAATCAGTCTTACCTTTATAACGCGATAACATCACCCGATTTTGTATCTTGTAAAGGTTCTTTTCGAGCATCTCAAAGAAATGGTTGATACCATATATATTATATTCATGCCTGCCATTCCAAAGAATATCTTTTTCTTCTTCGTTTAAATCATAATAGGCACGATGTATTGGAAAATCTACCTTATATGCATTATTCACAAAATGTTGTCTCCATTCGCTCATTTTTTCGCCTTTCCAGCACTTCACACATTCCTCTTGTACAGAAAGACTTTTATCGGGAATTACCAAATTCTCATCAATGCCTAGTATTTTGCCGAAGCCTTCACATTTGGGGCATGCACCTGCAGGGCTATTGAAGTTAAACATCATTTCACTAGGCTCTTCAAAGATTATTCCATCTGCTTCAAACCTGTTTGAAAATGAAAATGATTCTATACCGTTTTCGCCCCAAAACCTTACTATGCACTCACCATCGCCCTCGTGAAATGCCGTTTCTACAGAATCAGATAATCTGTTCACAGCCGATTTATCAGAAGAACAGGATAGGCGATCTATGACAAGTAAAACTTCTTCATTAGAAGGCAACTCTTCATGTTCTAAAAGCTCATCAATTCTATAAAACTGTTCACCAACATCAACACGAGTCAAGCCTTCTTTTAGAAGAATTTCAAGCTGTTCTCTCAGATTTCTATTGTTGCGTAATTGAACATGAGAAAGTACTGCCAAGCGAGTTCCTTCTCGGTATTCGCTCATTTTGTCAATTACATCCTTTACGTAATGACGCTTTACTTCAACTCCCGAAATAGGAGATATTGTTTTCCCTATTCTGGCATATAGTAGTCTCAGATACTCATATATCTCGGTAGATGTGCCCACTGTAGAGCGAGGATTGCGAGATGTGGTTTTCTGCTCAATTGCAATTGCGGGTGGAATACCTCTTATATAATCTGCCTCGGGCTTGTTCATTCTGCCTAAAAACTGACGTGCGTATGCCGAAAGACTTTCAACATATCGGCGTTGACCTTCGGCATATAGTGTGTCGAATGCCAAAGATGATTTTCCTGAGCCCGAAAGCCCTGTTATAACAGTAAATGTATTTCGTGGAATGCTCACATCAATATTTTTGAGATTATTGACGCGAGCACCTTTTATTTCTATCAGCTTGTGATTGCTCATAACTTAAACATATCTTTTCGTAAAATGCAACTTGCAAAGATAATCACTTTGCACTCTTTAAAAAAGGAGGTGGCTATCAAATAAATCAAATTATTTTATATATTTTTGTTCTTAGCTAAGCTAATTGCGCTTCCCATCTATTTATGGGAACACAAAAAGAAACAATGATGATTAATTTTCTTTCCATATCATTAAGTGAGTTTACACTTCCGATTCATAACCCGGTTCTAATATTTGCTATTCTTCTATTTATTATTCTTATCGCACCCATACTGCTTAAACGCTTTAATGTGCCAAGTATAATAGGTTGGATTCTTGCAGGTGTTATTGTAGGTCCTTATGGATTAGGTTTGATAGATAGTGCTAATGCGGGGGTAGAGATGTTTTCTACAATTGGTCTGCTATATATTATGTTTATAGTGGGACTAGAACTCGATTTTAATGAATTTATTCAGAATCGAAATAAGAGTATAACATTTGGATTTTATACTTTCATTCTGCCTTTACTTATAGGATTTCCTGTGTGCTATTACCTCCTGGGGTATGATATAAACGCTAGCCTTATAACTGCAAGTATGTTCTCAACGCATACACTTGTGGCTTACCCTATTGTTAGTCGTTTGGGTATATCGCGAAATCAGGCGGTTGCAATAACTGTGGGAGGAACTATACTTACAGATACTGCAGTGCTTATTATATTGGCGTTAATACTTTCAAATAGCGATGGTGGACTAAGTATTTTCTTTCTGTTGAGATTAATACTCTCTTTGAGCTTGTTCTCGGTGTTTATATTTGTATTGGTTCCACGTATAGCCAAATGGTTTTTTAAGAGTGCCGACTCAGAGAAATACACTAATTTTATATTTGTTCTTTTTATAGTGTTTTTGTCTGGTTTTCTTGTGGAGGTTGGAGGGATAGAACCAATTATTGGAGCATTTGCTGCCGGATTGGCTCTAAACCGACTCATACCTCACTCTTCTGCTTTGATGAACCGTATTGAGTTTTTTGGGAATGCATTGTTTATACCTATTTTCCTTATATCGGTGGGGATGCTGGTCGATCTTTCAATAGTATTTAACGGTCCCAGAACCCTTATAGTGGCAGTTACGCTCACTGTTGTTGCCCTTTTGGGTAAATGGCTTGCAGCTTATGCAACACAAAAAACATTTAAGTATTCAATTGTACAGAGAGATTTAATTTTCGGACTCAGCAGTTCGCATGCTGCAGCCACACTTGCAATTATTCTTGTTGGATTTAGAGCTGGAATCATCGATGAGTATATATTAAACGGAACTATCATACTTATTTTAATTACCTGTCTGGTGGCAACTTTATTTACACAAAAGGCTGCGAAAAAGATAGCAATAAGTGAAGAAAACGAACCCCTTACACCGGCAATGATGGGCGATTTTGCTCAGGAGAAGATATTAGTGCCCATTGCCAATCCTTCTAATATTGGTTACCACGTTGAACTTGCACTATTATTGAAAGATAAGAAATCGGTAAATTCAATCTCCCTTCTAGGGGTGCTGCCCAATAATGAGGAGGCCGAAAGGAATATTGTGAGCTTCAGGAAACAACTACAGGAGTTTATTTCTACTGCCACTGCAGCCGAGGTTAATGTAGATATTATTACAACTATTGATCATAACCCCTCGGATGGGATTGTAAGAATTGCACGTGAAACAATGACAGATTTGGTTGTTCTTGGCTGGCCCGGTAAAACAGGTTTGTGGGATAAGATACTTGGAGAAAAGATGGATCTGATTGTAAAGAATCTCGATAAGAATATGTTTATATGCCATGTAGAGCAAAAACTATTTACACATAAACGTATAGTAGTGCTTTCTCCTCCTCTGGCAGAAAAAGAGTCTGGGTTTGCACTATGGGTAAATAAATTATCTAAACTATCGTCTGAGTTATCAATCCCAATATTACATTTAGGTGATCCAGAGACCCAAAAGGTTATATTAGATCAGAAAAAAGCGGGCAGTAGTACGTTTGTTCCTTTCACCAACTGGGAGAGCCCTATGACTTTTTGCGATCAGGTTAAAGAGGATGATCTTATAGTATTGATCTCTGCGCATGTTGGATATATATCTCATATTCCAATATTAGAAAACCTGCCTACTAAAATCGAAAATCGCTTTCCACATCATAGTCGCATAGTTATTTATCCTAAGCAATATGTGGCCGCTGATCTACTTGGAGCTGAAGATTTTATTTTTACACCTTGATTCGTTTGATTTTCTACAATTATAATTTGTTGAACTTATTATAAATTGCCTCTTAACTTAATTATGGACAAATTTAAGTATTTATTTTATTTGATTTTTATTTCGGTTATTGCTTCGTGTGGCTCTTCCAGAACGGCTTTAACACACCATCCTGATACAACTCCCAAAAGGGAGTTTAGAGGTGCGTGGATACAAACCGTAGGACAATCGCGCTATTATCAAATGAATAGTTCTGCTATGAAGCACTATCTCTCTGAGATGGTTAGAAAGCTTGATGAAGCTGGCGTTAACGCAGTAATCTTTCAGATACGACCCGAAGCAGATGCTTTTTATAAGTCCAATCTTGAGCCATGGAGCAGATACCTAACAGGAATTCAGGGTAAATCACCAGATGACCCTGATTTTGATCCACTAGCTTATATAATTGAAGAGTGCCATAAGCGTGGTATGGAATTGCATGCATGGCTAAACCCTTATAGAGTGAAAACCAATATGAGCAATATGCTTGCTACGGATCATATTTATTATAGATACCCCGAGCGTTTTGTGCAATATGGAAATAAATTATTATTTGATCCAGGTCTTCCCGAAAACAGAGCATATATATGTGATGTTGTAAGAGATATAGTTTCAAGATACGATGTTGATGCAATTCATATGGATGACTACTTCTATCCATACCCAATTGCTGGTCAGTCGTTCCCCGACGATAATAGTTTTAATATGTTTGCTGCTTCTCAAGGCTTCTTTGATTCGCAAAGAGGAGATTGGAGAAGGAATAATGTAAATCTTCTAATTCAGCAGCTTAAGTTAACCATTGCAGGTACAAAACCTTGGGTGCGATTTGGAATTAGTCCTTTTGGTATATATCGTAATAAAAGAAGCGACAGTGGAGGTAGTGAAACTAATGGTTTGCAAAATTATGACGACCTGTATGCTGATATTAAGTTATGGGTAGAAAAGGGGTGGATAGACTATAATATTCCTCAGCTATATTGGGAGATTGGGCATAATGCTGCAGATTACACAACTTTACTGCATTGGTGGAATGCTAATAATTTTGAGCAACATTTATATGTCGGGCAAGATCTGAAAAGGAGTATTGATAGGAATGAGCTGGGCATAAAAATTAATCAAACACGTGAAATGTCTTTTGTTCATGGCAACTGCTATTGGTATGGATATCAGATTTTAGACAATTTTGAAGGTGTTGCAGGAATGTTAAAGAATGATATTCACCAATCTAAAGCATTAATACCCGCATATACCCATTTGCATAAAGGTTTGCCTGAGAGAGTTAAGAAGCTGACTAGTGTTTTTACTGAAGATATGCATTTTCTTACATGGGGGCATAATAGAGATAAGAAAAATCCGGAGACGGCACAAAAGTTTGTAGTTTATCGGTTTAGAGATGGTGAGAAAGTAGATTTAAGAAATGCAGATAATATATTATCGGTTACACCCGAGAATTTCTTTGTCCTTCCTTACGAAGGTGGAAACAGAAGATATACATATGTTGTAACTTCACTGGATGCTTTTGGGAATGAATCGAAAGAGAGAAAAATAAAAGTTAGGTTGTAACTCAAAAAGAGTATCTTTGCACCATATAATATACGACGGTTTTATAATAAGGGTTATTAGAAAATGATGGTAGAAAACGATATCAAGGATGAGGTGAATGAGACGGAATTAATTAATGGCGAATTCCCAATGATTGCAAAAACAATGGCTGAACTTGAAGATGTGCTGGCCGAAGAACTTATTGGGTTAGGGGCTAATAATGTGGAGATTGGAACTCGCATGGTATCGTTTACCGGAGACAAAGCACTTTTGTATAAGGCGAATTTGCATTGTCGTACAGCTTCGCGCATTCTTAAGCCCATTTATAACTTCAAAGCAGATTCTGCAGATGAGGTTTATGAAGCGATAAAACTGCTTAACTGGGACGATTATTTAACGTTAGATAAAACATTCTCAATTGACTCTGTTGTATTCTCACATATTTTCACACACTCTAAGTTTGTGGCATATAAAGTAAAAGATGCAATTGCCGATTGGTTTGTAGAGAAGTATAAAAAGCGTCCATCGGTGAGTGTTTCTAATCCGGATCTCATTTTTAATATACATATTTCTCATAACAAGTGCACCCTGTCTCTCGATAGCTCGGGTGAATCTCTGCATAAAAGAGGTTATAGGATAGATCAAACTGAAGCTCCGTTAAGCGAAATTCTGGCTGCCGGAATGATACTTAAATCGGGCTGGCGCGGTGAGTCGGCATTCTTAGATCCGATGTGTGGCTCTGGCACAATTCTAATTGAGGCTGCTATGATAGCTCTTGGAATTCCTCCGGGTATTCACAGAAAGAATTTCGCCTTTGAGAAGTGGAACGATTTTGATAGTGATCTTTTTAGTGATATATATAATGAGGATTCAGGATTAAAAGAATTGAAATTTCCAATAATTGGTTCTGATATCTCCCCCAAGGCTATCTCAATATCTGAAAAGAATATTAAAAATGCAGGATTAAAAAAATATATAGAGCTAAGTGTAAAGCCTATTCAACAATATACAGAAGCTCCGGCAGAAAGTGGTGTGTTAATTACAAATCCACCTTATGGAGAGCGAATTAAAGTTGATGAGCTGGAAGGGCTTTACGCAATGTTAGGTGAGCGACTCAAACATGTATTCTCTGGATTTAGAGCTTATATTCTTAGTTATCATAAAGAGTCTTTTGACGCAATAGGACTAAGACATAATAGACGTTTCTTTCTTTATAACGGTCCCCTAGAATGTGAAATGCGCGAATATGAGATCTTTTCGGGAAAGCGAAATGAGCAGGCGAGAGACTCGTCTTCTAGTTCAAGGCCAAGTAGAGGAGATAGTTATCACAACGAGAGGAACTCAAGAGAAGGCTATCGCAGATCGATGCGGAGTGAGAGAGAAGATAAAGAGTTTACTCCCGACTCTGACCGCCAAAGAAGTAATTGGAAGAGTGAGGAACCGTATAAAAGAAGAAACGATAATAGAGAGCCTAGAGAACGTAAATTTAGAGATTCTTCATCTGAAAGAGACACTGGAGCCAGAAGTTACAGAGGTTCTTCTTCCGAAAGGGAGCCTCGTGCATTTAAATCAGATAATAAAACCTATAGGGGTGGCAAAAGTACGGGTGGACGATCTTTTGATGCACGAAGTAAAGATCGCCCTGGTAAACCTTTTAGAGAGTCGGACAGAGATAATTATTCACGAAAGGATAATTTCAAAAAAGATGGCGACAAACGAGGTAGTTCCGATTCGCGAAAGCCAAACAGAGAAGGCAGCGGTGGTAAGAATGTGCTTAAGATACGCCGTGGCCCAAAAGATAAAGAGTAGTACTTAAAGCTCAGATTTGTATTCATTATAAGACCGTAAAGCAAGTTCTTTTATTGCTTTACGATCTTTTTTGCCACTATCGGTCAAAGGAATTTTACTTACGGTGAAAAAACATATTGGTTGATTGTACTGTGGTTTTGTATTAAATGCCTCTTTAATTATTTCATCAAAATTATATTGCTGATCAAAGGGCTCAACTAATAGTACAATTGCTTCGCCAAGTTTTGAGTGAGGAATAGATGTTATTGCAAAATTACTTCTCAAGTGTGGACGTAATTGTTGCTCTACCTCCTCAATCTGAACTTTAATACCTCCGGTGTTTATTATATTATCTATTCTTCCTAATATTTTGAAACTACCATCCGACTTGATTTCCGCTATATCATTGGTTGTTAATATATGGTCTGAAATGTGTGGTGCATTTATAATCAATGTTTTATCATTAGAAAGTTTAAGGTCAACACTCGCAAGAGGTTTGTAATATAAGCTGGCATCATCACCATTAATCTTCCTCAACCCAATATGAGAAAGAGTTTCTGTCATACCGTAAGTTGAATATATCGAATTAGGGAAATCTTTAAGAGATTCTTCTAAATCACGATCTATTGATCCTCCACCTATTATAATGTTTTTTATCATAGAGAGTCTACTTCTCTCTATAGTAGTAGAAAGAGAGTTATAAGCCTGTAGGGGAATCAGTGCAGCGAAATCAAAAGATATCGCAGTGGAGTCAAAAGATAAAAGAGGGTGACCAGAAACCTCAACCGGGTAAAGATTCATTCCACTATATATTGCGCGCACAATCATCATCTTTCCTGCTATATAATCGGTTGAAAGACATAATAGTGCTTTGTCATTTTTATTTAGATTGAAGAAACGGCATGTCATCGCTGCACTTTGTAGCATATGACTTTTGCGTACTACAATCTCTTTAGGCTTTCCTGTTGAGCCGGAAGTATATAGACTTATTGTTTCTTCTGGCGAGAACCAATCTTTAAGAAACAAAAAGAGTTTTTTGTGAATAGAGTTTTTTGTAAAAAATAAAGGCATTTGATTTGATATGAAATCTTCAGCATCAAAATATGTGCCTTCAATCTGTATCTTATTCATTTATTACAAAAGAGTTTAAATCGGGAAATGAACCATTGGGGTTAAACCGCAATTGGTCGCCCTCGATATTTAAGGGCAAAGAAATATTATTCATGTAAAGAGAGCCAGTACCTAATCCTTGTGGGAGATTGTTTTTTAATGTAGCAAACCATTGGGCAATGCTATTTAGTCCTATATTCGACTCCAATGCTGATGTTACCCACCATAATATATTTAATTTTTGAGCTATATCTATCCACTCTTCGCATCCATTTATCCCTCCATGTAGAGAAGGCTTTAATATAATATATTGAGGTTTTATTTTTTCAAGTAAGCTCATTTTATCCTCATAATTGTTTATGCCAATAAGTTCTTCATCTAAGGCAATAGCCAGTGGTGAGGTTGCGCACAGCTGAGACATCTTTTTCCATTGTCCGGCTTTAATTGGTTGTTCAATAGAATGTATATCTAATTCAGCGAGGAGGTTTAATTTATCTATTGCCTCTTCATTAGTGAAAGCGCCATTTGCATCCACACGTAATTCTAATTCCTCTTTTGGATATTGTTTTCTTATGTGTCTTAGCAGCTCCAGTTCGCAATTGAAGTCTATTGCGCCAATTTTCATTTTGATACAGCGAAAACCTTTGTTGATAGCAACTTCTATACGCTGTATCATCTCGGAGTAATTGCCCATCCATATTAATCCATTTATTGTAATACCTTCATCACCCTTACTGAAAGTAGATTCCCAAAGCTTCCACGATTGTTGCTGGTAGTGACGCATTGCAGTCTCCATTCCAAATAGTATAGAAGGGTAGTCCCTTAGAATCTCAACATCAACCATCTGCTTCTCTTCAGTGAGCTTGCAAAACGATATAAATTGTTTTTCATAATCATCATTATAGTCGCAGCTTAAACCTTGAAGAGGAGCACATTCACCAATACCATAGTGAGTGGGATTTTCGGTATTAATAAACAATAAGTACCACACCTTATGCTCTTTATACACTCCGCGAGAAGTGCCGGCGGGGTTTTTGAACTTAAGTGTATATGGAATGATGTTGATTTTAAACATTGGGAACTTGTAAATATATTTGTCTCAGACAACTAATATTGTGACCTTCCTCAAGATTCATGGATACCACAAAAGCTTTTATAGATCTCAATTATTGCATCATTAATTTCAAATTATTTAATCTGAATCTAGAATAATTAGAATAAAACATCAAGGAAGTTTAGGGAATTTGCTGTAATCAGGGTCACGTTTCTCCAAAAATGCATTCTTTCCCTCTTGTGCCTCTTCAGTTAAGTAGTAAAGCATTGTTGCATCGCCCGCAAGTTCCTGTATTCCAGCCTGACCATCAAGCTCAGCGTTGAGTCCCGCCTTTATCATACGTAATGCAAGTGGACTGTGCTTCATCATTGTTTCTGCCCACTCTACAACTTCATCTTCTAATTTATCAAAAGGCACAACTTTGTTTACAAGACCCATATCAAGTGCTTCCTGAGCTGAGTATTGGCGACAAAGGAACCATATTTCACGTGCTTTTTTCTGTCCCACTATTCGTGCCAAGTATGATGAACCAAAACCGGCATCGAAGCTGCCAACACGTGGACCAGTTTGTCCGAATATTGCATTTTCTGAAGCAATTGACAGGTCGCATACAACATGCAATACGTGGCCGCCACCAATGGCATACCCATTAACCATAGCTATAACAGGTTTGGGGATAGATCGAATTTGCTTTTGTACATCCAGAACGTTTAACCGTGGTACGCCATCTTTACCAATATATCCACCTTTACCTTTCACGTTTTGATCACCTCCCGAACAGAATGCTTTATCGCCTGCTCCGGTTAAAACTACAACACTAACTTTTTCCATTTCACGACATAGTCGTAATGCATCACTCATCTCACCAGTTGTAGTGGGCGTGAAAGCATTTCTATATCGAGGCCTGTTTATAGTTATACGTGCAATACCATTGTGGTAATCAAATAGAATATCTTCATACTCTTTTATCGTTGTCCAATTCCTTTGAGTCATAATTATTTAATTTCTGTTTTTGATAAAACGCTTTTATCTCTTTACTGTTCTTATCTATTGATGTAAAAACTTCCAGTACTACAGGGGCAGTAATTTCATTGCTTAAAAAAGTGGGTAGATGTTTCTTTAAATCATCTTCGTTGTTGACAGAGAAATAAATAAAACCTTGTTGCTCTGTCCAACTTTTAGCTGATGTAGAATGTTCGGTAGTAATAAAATCAGTAAGCGCAGTTGAGTTTTTCAACCCTGCTAGTGTATCAAATATGCCACCTCCACCATTATTATTAATCATTATACGTAGTTTAGGTGAAATATGTCGATTCCAAATGCCATTCATGTCGTAAAAGAAGCTTAAGTCGCCAATAAGTAAGATGGTCAATTCCTCACCAGCTGCCGCATACCCAACAGCAGTAGATACAGAACCCTCTATGCCATTTGTGCCACGATTGCTGAAGCATCTTACCGATTTAGGTATATTATATAACTGCGAAAGGTAAACAGAATGACTGTTAGCAAAATGAAGAGAAACATTTTCTGGTAGAGAACTTAATAACAGGCCAACTGCGTATAAATCTGAGTATTGAATCTTTGGAGCTGTAAGCAAAGCTCTTTTTTTATTCCATAACTCCTTATAGCTCTCAGCTTCATTTTGAGCTTCATCTTGAGAAGGAGATAGTTCATTAATATAAGAAAGAAACGTTTCATTGTCACTTTTTATAATGTCAGTTAGCTGTTGATAAGTATCTACAACATCTCCTGAATTTGATATATGCCAATGCTCGCTTACACCAAAAGTACGTAGAAAATATTTTATTTTTTTAGAGACGGTGTGACCACCAATTGTGATAAGCAGATCAGGTGCAAGTTTTTTTAACTCTGTTTCTGATGATGAAATTATAATTGTATCATAATGCAGATTATCGTCAACAATTATATTCGATAGGTGATCTGAGAGCACTACTACATTATGTTTTCTGCTAATACTTTTGAGCAGTTCCGATATATTATTTTCGGGTGGAAGTTGACCCACAACAATCATCTTTTTTGAGTGTTTTTGAAATCGCTCAGCATATCTATCCTTCTCCGATATATTATAGTTTAATGTTGATTGTTTTATCACCCTTGTTTTGGGAAGCTCCTCGCTGGTGAAATTAAAGAGAGGTTCGTCTAATGGGATATTAATGTGAGCCGGACCTTTTGCTCCATTATTTAAACTAATAATTGCTTCATTAATTAATCTATTGCAATACCATAACTCTTTATTGTTATTTACAATAGGAAGCTGAACCGTGCAGAGTGCCATTTTGCCGAACACATCTGTCTGATGTATAGTTTGACCCTCCATCTGACCAATCCACTCAAGTGGCCTATCGGCACTTATTATTAGGAGAGGCAACTCTTGATAATAGGCTTCGGCAACTGCAGGAGCAAGATTAAGTGTGGCGGTTCCCGATGTGCAACAAACTGCAGCTGGCTTTCCAGTTGCTTGAATAATTCCTAAAGTAAAAAAGCCGGCACTTCGCTCATCTACTACGCTATAGCAGGTGAAATCTTTATCCGTTGCAAATGATTGAATCAAAGGTGAGTTGCGTGAGCCTGGAGATAGCACGATATTTGTGATGCCATGTGCCTTTAGTAATGCAACAAGTTCTAAAACGTTCTTTTTATCTGAATACATCTGTAATCCTTAATTAACAATACTTGCCATTGTCTTAAGTTTTTGCTCTGTCTCCTTCCACTCATCTTTTGCGGTGGAGGATAAAACTAGACCGCTACCGGCAAACAAAGTAAGTAAACTTTTACCTATTTCCATACATCTGAGGTTAACGTATATATTAGTTTCATTATCCAAATCAATCATCCCAAGAAAGCCGGTGTAGTATTTGCGATTATAGCCTTCGTGTTCTTCAATATATCTGTAAGCTTCCTCTTTTGGAAGACCCGATACAGCCGGAGTTGGATGAAGAGATTTTATGAGTTTGCCTAGATTATTTGTTTCTGGTAGCTGAAACACTAAATCGGTGCGTAGATGAGCAAGGTTGGCTGCTCTGGTGGTGTATGGACCATTTATTTCTGGAGTAATTTTAAATGTTGCAAGCTGATTTAAAATATAAGAGGTTACAAGATGTTGCTCTCGCAAGTTTTTATCGTCCCATGATACAATACATTTATTCGGATATCGTGTACCTGCAAGTGCCACTGTTTGCCATACATTTTGACTGCCCGAAAGCAACATTTCGGGAGTGCTACCAAGCCATGTGCCACTTATTGGGGTATTAACAAGATAAACATATGAATGTTTGTACTTTTCCATAGCTCTATAAAAAGCCTCACCTGGTGAGAAACCTCTGTTTTTGGAAATTGTTTTACTCCTTGACAGAACAATCTTTTTTAAAGTTTTATCACTTAGAGGTTTATAGAACTTGTGATATAGTTTGGTATACCCATTTCTATCAATATTGCATATTTTTTCTTTTTCAATTCTTTCCGAAGTTGAGGAATCAGTCAATTTTACTTCATCGAGGTCGGTGCAGTCGGGGCGAATCATTATAATTGGTGTCCCTTCTGATATCCTAAAAGGAGCAATCACAAATCCGTTCTTACCGCTAAGATGTTCGTAGTCGTGAATAAGTTCGGATTCACCTCCAGACTGCATTACAAACTGCGGAGCTGTTGCACTGGGCAGTCTGAATATTGCGAAGCTTACGTTGTTTTTTATAAGGAAATCGAGTTTTTTAGAATTGTAATGTAGTGTCATTTTTGCTTTAGTATCATGTTCGAAACCCTAGCAGATGATATTAATCTCCCATGGGAGTTATTAATATCTACATTCCATATGTGTGTAGTTGCACCAAGATGAAGCAAGGTGCCCACGGCATGAACTACTTCGCCTTCCTTAGCAGCAGAAATATGATTACAGCTAACCTGCGTACCCACAGGGATTTCATGTTCTTTACAAAGAAAAAGAGAACCTTTGCCTGCAACAGACTCTGCAAGTGCAATAGTAGCACCACCGTGCAAAATACCAAATGGTTGGCATACACGTTTATCAACAGGCATAATAGCTTCCACTATTCCTTTGGAAACACTTTTAAATTCAATCCCAAGTGTTTCCATCAAATTATTTGTTTCGCTCATACTGAGTTATATTTTATCTGCAAAAATAGTGATAACTTCAGTAAAACGGAATTATGAACTTAATGTTTATAATTATTCATGGAAGTTCCTTTATGTGTACAATTCCAGCTTTTAGTGAAATGGTCAATATTAGGTTACTTTTTTATTGATTAGAATTTCTATCTCTTTTTCATTCAATATCTTAACGTTGGTAAAAAGAAACTTCGTGTCAAGGAAGTTGCCATATTGGTTACACTCCTCTACAGCAGAGTTAAGTCTCGATTTAATATCTTCATCAAAATGGAATAGTAGCAATAAAGTGAAATAGTTGTTTTCTATTTCAAATTTTTCTATCAATACATCTGTTGAATTGAGATGAAATGTAAACTCATGATCTATAATCTCTTTTTGAAAACTCGTAAATTCCTGACGATTATTTGAAGTGAAGAGAGAGAAGAATCTCAGTCTTTTATCCTGCCCGCCCAATCCCGATGAGATGTATACCTGTTGTTGTCCCGAAAGGTCGGAAGTCAATATAATTCTGCTGCTAACAAGAGCCATTGACGACCAGTATACCAATTCTTTATCGGCTGGGCTGCTATGATAAGTTTCTATTGTTCGGTAAGCTCCAACATCAGGTATAGAAGCCAATAAGGTTAAGCTCTTTTTCTTCCTTTCAATATCTTCTTCCTGAGAGAATAAAATTGAAACTTCTTCATCTCTGTTGAAAGGTGGGTTTTCTTTTCTCAGTTTATCAAAGTATTTGAAGTAATCCATTTGTATATTTAGAGGAACTAAATCTTCAAGAATATGAAAGAAGTCTACTTCTTGTTGATTCAATGTCTGCCTAAGCCTTTCTAATAGATCATCATGTTCGCTCATAAAACAAAGATATAGTTTTTGGTTTAAAGTTTAAAAAATTGAGTGTTAATTCCTCAGAATTGTATAAATTCGCATAATCAATATATATTATACGTTATTTGTATAGTTTGATAAGATTACACTTAATTTAAGGTGATTAGAAAGAAAAGGAATCAGTTATATGAAAATAAAAATAGTAAATAAGTCCAAACATCCTCTTCCCAACTATGCCACAGCACTGGCGGCAGGTATGGATTTGCGAGCTAATTTAGAGGAATCGGTGGAATTGTTCCCTTTGGAACGTTCATTAATACCAACCGGTGTCTTTATTCAACTTCCAGAAGGTTACGAGGCGCAGATTCGTCCAAGAAGTGGTTTGGCAGTAAAGTATGGTGTTAGTATAGTAAATGCGCCAGGAACGATTGATGCAGATTACAGAGGAGAAATTAGAGTAGTTTTAGTGAATTTGTCTAATGAAATTTTTACAGTCAATGATGGTGAAAGAATATGCCAAATGGTTATTTCTAAGCACGAGAGGATTGAATGGAGTGAAGTTGATGTTCTTGATGAAACTGAACGTGGAGAAGGTGGATTTGGACATACAGGCAAATTATAAAAAAAGAATGATATATATTATAATAGCATTTTGTCTTACACTGGTTAATATACCATTGTCTGTCAATGCTCAGATTGAAGATAGCAATAGAAAATTCGACTACTACTTCTATGAAGCTTTAAACGCAAAAGCTCAAGGTAAATATAGTGAGACACTAGATTTGCTATTACATTGTTATGATTTAGATTCAACCAATGCTAATGTCTTAATGGAGTTAGGATCATTTTATAGTGTTTTAGAAGAAAAAGAAAAAGCACTAGAGTATTATAAAAAAGCATTCCATTACGATAATTCAAACTACTATTATGGGATGCTTCTTGCAAACATGAGTAAGGAATTAAATTTAAATCAGGAGGTGGTTGATATATACAGCCATTTACTGGAATTATATCCTGATAAGCTTGAGCTTCACTTTGAAATGGCAAATGCGTATGCTGATAATGGTGAGATAGAAAAAGCAATAAAAGCACTTGATGAGCTTGAAAAAAGTGTAGGAGTTTCTGAAGCGCTTGCAATTAATAAGTTTAGGCTTTACTCAGTAATAGACAACAAAGAAAAAGCTTTTGAGGAAATTCAGCAAATTATTGATAAAAATCCAGGTGATTTAAGATACATCATCCTTATGGGCGATCTTTACATGGATGATAGTCAAAAAGAAAAAGCCTTAAGTTATTACAAGCAAGCAGAAATAATCGACCCCGATTATCCGGCTCTGATACTTTCAATGGTTAATTACTACGAAAGAACTGGCAATAGTGAAGCGGCTCAGCATGAATTAAGAAATGCAATAACTGGCACTACAATGGATGTTGATACTAAAATTCAGCTTCTTACTAGATATTTAGGAGTATTACAACAAAATAGCCTAGATTTAAAACAAGCAAATCCTCTTTTTGAATCACTTTTCGAGCAACACCCAAATAACACCCAAATAAATCTTATATACGGTAATGTCCTTTCACTACAAGATGATTACACGAATGCAGTAAAACAGTTTGAAATTTACATTGAAGACAACCCCGATAATCCAGTAGGGTATGAACAGATAATTAGAGTTGCTCTACCTAAAGAAGACTTTTTGAAAGTTAGAGAGGTGACAACTAAAGCATTGGAGTATCTACCCCAAGAACCACAATTTTATTATTATCTGGGAGCTGTAAGTTATCAAGAAAAAAAATACAAAGAAGCACTCTCTATTTTCGAAAAAGGAATTAAAAATGCTAAATTCAATAATCCTATACTTGAGTCTGATTTCTATGGACAAATAGGCGATCTAAACTACTTTCTTGGTAACGAACAAACCGCATTTTCAAGTTACGAAAAAGCACTTCAGCTGAATCCTCAAAACCTCCCTGTATTAAACAATTATAGTTATTATCTGTCATTAGATAAAAGAGATTTAGATAGAGCCGAACTGATGAGTGGAATCACAGTTAAAGCTGAGCCACTAAACCCTACTTATCTCGATACATATGGTTGGATATTATATGAGCAGGGTTCTTATATAATGGCCAAAATATATATAGAAAAAGCTATCGAATATGAGGATGGCCCATCTGCAGAAGTGTATGAGCATTATGGAGATGTATTATTCAAAACCGGCGAGGAAAATAAAGCCATTGAACAATGGAAAAAAGCAAGAGAACTAGGAGGAGACTCAAAAGCTCTTAAACGAAAAATCAGAAGAGGTAAACTATAATGAGAAAACATAACTCGATATACATAATCGTACTATTTTTTTGTCTACTAAATGTTACACTTTTTACTGCGTGTAAATCCAAACATAAGGTTATTCACTCTACTACCCCTATTGAAGAGAAGGCAAACAGTGATCTTTTTATAGATATCATCTCAAATGGCTTAAATTACACTACCTTTTCGTCTAGATTAAATCTTAATATTACCAATGGCTCTAAAACTTTAAGCTCAAAAGCAACACTTAGAATAGTAAAAGATAGTTCTATTCAGATTTCGGTGCAACCTCTCTTTGGTGTAGAGATGTTTAGATTTTACATCGATCCTTATCAGGTTGTATTGCTAGATAGAATGAATAAGAGGTATGTAGAAGAAACAATCTCTTCACTAAAAGAGCATTATCCCGTAGGATTCGACTTCTATACCCTACAATCTATGCTTACTAATACCCTCTTTATCACAGATGAAAGCAGAATTGAATACACCGATTTTAGAACGTTCAAATATACTCAAACATCAGATCTTTATTCTTTAACAGGCAAAGATCCCAATTCTGGAATTGAGTATTCGTTTACTGTAAACGGTGATGATAGGATTACAAATACTCATTTATTACACTCTCAAGATCAAATGTCTCTAAACTGGACTTATGATGAATTTGCCCAGATGACAGAGTCAATATTTCCGCATAGAATGATGGTTTCTATTAATACTCAAAACAGAAAGCTCGACTCAGAATTAAAGTTTACAGGAATAGAAATTAACGAGCCATTCAGTATATCCATAAGTATACCAAATGGGTATCGAAAAGTAGCTATTGCCGATATTATAAAAATTATTGCACCAAATCAATGAAAATACTAGTTCTCATTTCTGTTTTTTTATTTTCTGTAACTTTACTATTCTCTCAAACAGAGCAAATAGAGAAACTGCAAAGACAGAGGCAAGCAATTCAGGAAGATATAAGAAATACAAATAAACTTTATCTCGATGTTAAAAAGCAGACAACCACAATCCTAGATCGAATAAATCTTATCAACAAGCAGATTTCTTCAAGAAGAGAGCTAATAGATGTACAGAGAAAAGAAGTTGAAGCTTTAACTAGAGAGGAGGCACGACTTCAAAAAGAAATTGAAAGACTTCAAATTGAATTAAAGAAGAAACAAGATAACTATGCCGATGCGATAAAGGGAATGGTTAATCAGAAGTTTAATCAGAATAAATTACTCTTTATATTATCAGGCAAGTCATTTGGTGAATCTATAAGAAGGATGCAATATCTTAGAGAGTACTCTAAATGGCAAAAGTCTCAGGCAGAGGAGATTAAAAAACAGAACACTGAGATTGCCAGCAAGCATAATGCTATTGCACAAGCCAAGGTAGATAAGCTAAAGGTCTTAGAGTCTATGCAACAGGAGAGGCAGAAACTTGAAAGTGAAGAACAAAGTTATCAGTTAGAAGTCTCTCAAGTTAGAGGTAAAGAAGAGCAGCTGCGAAAAGAATTGCAGAATAAGCAACGACAAGACAATCAGCTTAATAACCAAATAGAAAAACTAATTGCAGAAGAGGTAGCGCGACTAGAACGTGAGGCCGAAGCACAAAGATTAGCCGAAGCACAAAGACTAGCTGAAGCTGCAAAACGACAAGAAGTTGAAAAGAAAGCAGATAAAAAAGAAGAAACAAAAGAAGTTGAAGCCGTTGAAGAGAAAGAGGTAAGTCCCAGCAGAGGAGTTGCCCCCAGTATAGGAACCAGTACCAGCACTGCCTCAACAGAAAGTTTTAATTTATCTAAAGACTTTGCTTCAAACAGAGGTAGGTTGCCCATGCCAGTTGCAGGCACTTCATCAGTTGTAGGCAATTTTGGCACAAAGCAGCATAAAGAGTGGAACATCACCACAAATAGTAATGGAATAGACATTCAAGCCGAGAGGGGGGCAGATATACGTTCGGTGTTTGATGGAGAGGTCTCTAAAGTATTCTCATTCCCAGGATCTAATACTTGCGTTATTGTTCGACATGGCGAATATTATACATTCTACGCAAATATATTCGATCTTTTCGTCAAACAAGGAGACAAGGTCAAAACAGGTCAGTCATTAGGCAGAATATTTACAGACCCTGATACTGGAGTGTCTACAATGCATTTTCAGTTGTGGCAAAAAACATCAAAGCTTAATCCTGCACCGTGGTTGAGCAGGTGAACTAATAACTGTTTAGAAAGAGCTTAATGTGAAAAGTATACTATGAAGAGTTTAATGTTATTATCTTGCTGTGAAAAGTATGCTGTAGAAAATTTAGTGTGAAGTGTATAGTAAAAAATATTTAAAATAACTAATAATCATGTCATTGAAAAATCGTCTTATAATAATGAATTTCCTCCAGTTTGCGGTTTGGGGGGCATACCTCACATCCTTGTCCCGCTACCTTGGTCCAGCAGGCATGGGAGCGTATATTGGTATTTTTTATTCAGTTCAGGGAATTGTTTCTATTTTCATGCCCGCATTTATAGGTATTATTGCCGACCGGTGGGTTTCTGCACAAAAGCTATTAGGTGCTTGTCATCTACTTGCAGCAGTCTTCATGGCTTCAGCAGCACTTTATGCAATTAACAGTGGGGGAAATGTGTCGTTTGCAATTTTCTTCACACTTTATACATTAAGTGTTGCGTTTTATATGCCTACTCTAGCACTTTCTAATTCTGTTGCATATACAATTCTAGACAGATCTGGATTGGATACAGTAAAAGCCTTCCCACCAATTCGCGTATTTGGTACTATAGGCTTTATTTGTACAATGTGGATAGTTGATATTTTAGGTTATCAAACAACTCCGATGCAATTTATTATCAGTGCTTTAATTGGATTGCTTCTAGGGTTGTATTCTTTCACACTGCCTAATTGCCCTATTAGTACAGATACTAATGATAAGACGTGGGCACAACGATTAGGCTTAGATGCTTTTAAGTTGTTTAAGCAGAAAAAGATGGCACTTTTCTTTATATTTTCAATGCTATTAGGTGTTTCACTTCAAATTACAAATGGTTTCGCCAACCCTTTTATTGCAAGCTTCGAAGCTGACCCACAATTTGCTAACAGCTTTGGTGTACAACATTCAAATATACTTATTTCACTATCACAGATATCCGAAGCACTTTGTATTTTATTAATTCCTTTCTTCTTAAGTAGATTCGGAATAAAGAAGGTTATACTAATAGCAATGTTTGCTTGGGTGCTTAGGTTTGGTTTATTCGGACTTGGTAATCCTGGAGGAGGACTTTGGCTGCTAATTATGTCTATGCTTGTTTATGGTGTGGCTTTTGACTTCTTTAATGTTTCCGGATCACTCTTTGTGGATAAGGAAACGCCTCATAATATTCGCTCAAGTGCACAAGGAATGTTTATGTTAATGACAAATGGAGTTGGTGCTACAATAGGTACATTAGTAGCGCAGATGGTAGTAAACAAATTTACATCATGGCAAGATGTATTAGTAAATGGAGAAGTTAAATCGCTAATGATAGGCGATTGGCAGTCGGTTTGGTTTATATTTGCCGGATATGCTTTAATCATTACAATTCTTTTTGCTATCCTATTTAAATATAAGCATACTCCCGATTTAAAGAAAAATTAAATCATATATTATTATCACAAAGTTTATATTAAAAGAGAGGGAATCAAAACGTGAAACCCTCTCTTTCTTTTTAAACCTGTAATGGTTGTTTATTTATTCCTCTACCACTGGTAACATTACAACTGTTTTAAGATCACCGTTCTCAAGTAGATTCGAAGCAAACTTCTTAATATCATCAGCAGTAATACTATTTACTGTCTCTAAATAATTAGTGTGATTATCCTCACTATAGAAATATTTAGTATTAAGATTATTAAGCCAGTATCTATTTTCTTTCAAATTCTCATCAAAGCTCTTGTTCATATATTCCTTAACCTTGCTAAAGTCGCCTTCACGAGGACCTTCGCTAGCAATTAAATTGAGTTCTCTGAGTACTATGCTATTCAAATGCGACATTTTATCAGGATCAGTATCATACATAATCTGCAAAAGTGTCTGTCCTTCCGGGTAACGAGAAATAGACCCCGAAGAGTAAACACCATATGTTCCACCTTCGTCTTCACGAATTTTCTCTGTATAAACGATATCAAGAATCTGATCGAACATACTCATTAAAATCTGATTTCTTAATGTACGTTCTGTTGTTCCAGAAACTGTATTAAATACAGAAGCTTTAGGGTTTTGCATCTCTCTATTGAAAATATTCTCCATGTTCCCTTTCTCAAAATCCATTGGAACTTTTATGAATTCACCTTCTACAGCTTCGCCAGGTAATGATGCCAGATACTGTTCAATAACCGGTCGCACTGAATCTTCATTTATATTTCCCACAAATGTAAACACAAAACTACCCGGATTAATAAAGATTTGTTTATACATCGTCATCACCTTGTCATAATCAAGCTTTTTTATATCATCTGCTTTTACTCTCGCAGCTAGTGGGTTGTGACCATACAATGCATAATTTATAGAATCGCTAAATGCAACCATCGGATCAGCCTCCTGGTTTTTGAGTGCAGTTTCACTACGTTGTGCGTACGATAAAAATGCATCGTTATCTTTACGTGGAGATGTAAAGTATAGATAAACCAGTTGCATCATACTTTCAAAATCCTTAATAGAAGATGACCCATTAAAATTTTGAGTTGTAAGAGAAACTGATGGAGCTGCAGAAACTGTTTTTCCTGCCAATACTTTTGGTAAATCTGTGGCACTGAAATTTCCTACACCTCCAAGTGTGATAATAGATCCCATTATTTTACTGTTAAGCGGATCTTGAATTGCATACTGCGAATATCCACCTACACTGCTAGCAGTCATAAGTATCTCGTCATTCTTGAAATCGGTATCTTTAAGTATAACCTTAATGCCATTTTCAAGAGTCCATACTGTAGCACCCAAAACCTCATCCTTTTCTTCCTTAACAATCTTTCCAGGTGTAGGAGGATTAGACACCAGAGGCTCATCAATAACTTCACCTGCATAAGGATCAATTGTTTCACCTTTCACATTGCTCAATACTGCAAGCAAGCTTTCTTCAGTAGGATAAACAAGACCCTCTTTATCTGGTCCTGTAATTGCAATTACAATGTTTTCATCTCCAATAAGTTGTTGAATAGTTTGATTTATAGCTTCAACAGGAATATTAGGAGCAACCGCTTGTATAAACTGATATTCAAACTCGATACCAGGAATAGGCTCACCATCAGTAAAAGCTCTTACATACTCATCCGAGTATGTTGAGTTTCTTTGTTTATCACGATTGTTATAAGAATCCTCGTAATTTTTTAGAATATTAGTTCTCGCAATCTCATATTCACTTGCAGTAAAACCAAACTGTTTAGCCCTTTCAGTCTCACGAATCATTGCAGCAAGAGCATCTTCAATTTTATCTTCTGCGCTACCTGCTACCACCGTCCATGCGTCTTTAGTTTTTGCAACAAAATAGTCATCATCATACGCATAAGCAGATGTAAACGGAGCATCTGGCTTCTGTAGTATTTCATCGAATCTCTGATTCATCATTGCAGATGCAGCATTCAATATATACTGAGTTAAATAACCTGCCTGAGTGTTTTTTAATTCATCAGGCATTGCATCATGCTTATAGAACATCATTATACTTGTGTTCCTAGCTTCTTTATCGGTAGCAATAGCTATGATAGGATCTTTGTTGTTGGGAACTGGGAAATATTCACGCTCTGCCCTTTCAGTATCTAAAGGAATAGAAGCAAAAAGGCTTTTTACTTTTTGTTCCATTTCATCAACATCAAAATCACCTACAACTATAATGCCTTGCAGATCCGGACGATACCACTTGTGGTAATATTCTCTAATCTCTTCCGGTTTGAAGTTGTTAATAACATCAATACTACCAATAGGCATTCTGTTAGCATACTTGCTATCAACATACATCTTTGGCAATAACTGTTCCCATAGTCTTTGTTGTGCACCACCTCTTGTACGCCACTCCTCACGTATTACACCTCTCTCATTTTCAAGCTCCTCTTCTTCAAGAGCAATTTCAGAAGACCAGTCGTATAGCACCAACAGTGCCGAATCCATAAGATTAGCGTTTGTAGTTGGAATATTGGTCAAATAATATACAGTTTCATCAAAAGACGTGTAAGCATTAATGTTTGTACCAAACTTAATACCGTTATCCTGTAAATAATTGAGCATGTTTTTACCCGGAAAGTTAGTTGTTCCGTTAAAAGCCATGTGCTCTAAAAAGTGTGCAAGCCCTGCCTGATTATCCTCTTCCTGCATCGAGCCTACACGCTGGGCTATATAAAAATCGGCCCTGTTTTCTGGAAGACTGTTATGACGAATATAATATGTCAATCCATTCTCCAATTCACCTTTTCTTACTTCAGGATCAACCGGAAGAACTGGGTTTTGCTGTGCAAAAGCAGTTAAGCCAATCACAAACAGCAATAAGGTAATAATACTTTTATTCATTCTTTTGTTTATTTGATTTAGAGTCAAATTCTTTCTAGTACAATTTTAATCAGATCTTCAATAGATCCAGTATAATCGGTTTCAGATTCAAGTGCAACACGGTTTGCTATAATTGTGCAAACAGTCATAGCTTTGTGTCCCATCAATTTACTTAGTCCTGCAATTGCCGAACTCTCCATTTCATAATTAGTAATTGAGTGCTCGCCAAAACGGAAAGACTCAATTTTTGAGTTAAGGTCTGGATCTGCCAGAGGAAGTCGTACATATCTTCCTTGCGGTCCGTAAAAGCCAGTAGCAGAAATTGTTACACCCTTAATCATATCATGCCCTATGCGATCTACCAGCTCATCGTCAGAACTTACCACATATGGCAGGCAGTGAAATGGCGACCAGTTAACATGTTTTTGAAAAGCATCCTCAAAATCCTCTTCTCTAACAGCTTTTGAGCCCTCATAGTAATGTATAAGACCATCAAATCCAATAGATTTCTCCGAAACTACATAGGTTCCAACAGGACAATGTGGCTGCATCCCTCCAGATGTACCCACTCTCACCATTGTAAGTTGTTTGAAGTTGTTATTAACAGTTCTGGTTTTAAAATCTATATTAGCCAATGCATCAAGTTCAGTAACAACTATATCAATATTGTCTGTAC
>JAAZCL010000375.1 GCA_012513315.1 Bacteroidales bacterium
AAAGACCTGACTCAACATAAAGTCGTTGAGCCCTAATTCTTTTAGTATTGGGATCTGGGAATGAATTATAAGCATGAATCGTTTGAGAAGCTGTATATTTTCCACTAGTCTTTTCACCAATATGTTCTACTTGCATATATGGCATTAAACAGAAGGTTATTAGTTCAGAAGCAGATGCAGAGCTGCTTGTAGTAATTACATATAAATTTAAGTTTCCGTTGTTAATATTTGCATTTATAGGATTCGAATACTCTGTTGAGTTGTATTCTCCAAGGTTATATTTTCTGCTATCGCCGTATTCTTTGTTCAGGTACTCATTAAAACTAAGAATCGTAAAAGGCTCTTTCTTTTGAACTGCTTCTATTGGTGCTATAAGAGATGCTAAATAAGTAGCTGCCGAAATTCCTCCACCCGGATTGTATCTAAGATCTAATACTAAATCTGTAATACCTGCACTTTTAAATTCAGTGAAAGCATGGAATAGACTTTCGTTGTAGTTCTCATAAAAGTTAGTATAAAATAGATAGCCTATTTTGCGACCGTTAAAGTCTTCTCCTTCATATATATTCGAATATAAAACAGGGTCGGTGCTAATCTTAGCAGGAGTTATCTCTACATCACGAGGGTTTTCAAAATTCTGATCTAAAACTGTAAATGTAGTTTTAGCATTTGCTCCATACATTATCATATAATTGCTTACTGTAATTAAATTACCATTGGCATGAGTTATTACCTCACCTCTTTTTATTCCGGCTTTCTCTGCAGGTGTGTTAGGGTATACATATCTTACAAAACCAACAATTCTACTCATGCTACTATCGTAATAAAGCGCTTGAGGTTGAAATCCAAAAGCATCTGTAGATTCGCCCTCAAAGCCAGCCATCAATGATTCTACATCATCGGTAATCCAAGACCATCCATGCTGGGTGTCTGTGTCGTTTAATATTTTATAGAAGTACTCCTCAGGATCTTTGTCATTAGCGGTAGGCTTTTTACTAATTACCTCATTTGACCACAGATAATATTGCGACATACCGTCGTAAACAAATTGTGTAACTACATTTAAGTCTTGGTCAGGCTTCTCTCCAATAGTAGCTTTGCCCGATTGAGATGAATCTTTTACATAAATCTCTGTTCCATCATCCAATGTTGCAGAAGCTGTAGGTGGTGTAGTGTTATTATCAATAACCGCATTTACAGTCTCTGTTTGCCCATTGCTATATGTTAAAGTAAAAGTTTTGTAAGTAGCGTGATATGTTGCTGAAATTAATCTCCCTTTATCTTTTACAATTGGATCGTCTTCCTGACACGACGTGGACAGAGTAAGTAATAGAGTAATTGTAAAGAGAGTGAATAATATTTTTTTCATATGTTTGAATATTCGTTCGTACAGTAAATAAAAAAAGTCTCAGTTCTAAATACTAAGACTGTGAAAGTATTAAATATTTTAATTGATGATTGAAAATATCAAAAATTTAACTCTCCTTTACCTTGCCTGATAATTACAGGGTCGTGCGAAGTGCAGTCCACCACAGTAGATGGCTCTATGCCACCAATTCCGCCATCAACAACTATATCGGCAAAATCACTCCATTTTTCATATATAAGTTCAGGGTTTGTGGTGTATTCGATCTCATCATCTTGATCTTTAATGGTGGTACTTAAAACCGGATTCCCAAGCTGAGCCACAATTTCACGAATAATGTTATTGTCGGGTACACGAATGCCCACCGTTTTTTTCTTCTTATAAATTTTAGGAAGCGATGATGTTGTTGACAGTATAAATGTGAATGGACCAGGCAGATTTCTTTTCATTAGCTTAAATGTAGGATTGCTCACCTTGGCATATTCACTAATAATACTCAGGTCGTTACAGATGATAGAAAGATTACTCTTTTGAGGGTCTATACCTTTTAATTCGCAAATCTTTTCTACAGCACGCACATTAAGTGCATCACACCCAATTGCATAGAGGGTGTCGGTAGGGTAAATTACCGTACCTCCATCACGAAGTATAGTTACTATCTTCTCTATCTCACGTGGATTTGGATTCTCATTATACAATTTCAACAACATATCTTACAAATATATAAAAAAATAACTTCCATCATAAGATAGAAGCTATTTTTATAAAAACCATTCGATAAAATCTATCTATTTAATAAACTAATCAGTGAGTTTACTTTCATCATCTTCGTTGGTGTATTGCTTCATTGCACTCAAGCTCATTCCCATACTCGAGAAACCACCATCATTATATAGGTTCTGCATAGTAACTTTACGAGTAAGATCTGAAAACATTACAACACAGTAGTCGGCAGCATCATCTGCATCAGCATTACCAATTGGTGCCATACGTTCTGAGAAGTCTAGAAGCTCCATCATTCCCTTAACGCCACTGCCGGCAGTAGTCATTGTGGGCGACTGTGATATAGTATTTACACGTACACCTTTGTCGCGTCCGTAAATATATCCAAAACTACGTGTAATAGACTCTAATAATGCTTTGGCATCAGACATGTCGTTGTAGCCATAAAACACACGTTGTGCAGCCACATAAGTAAGAGCTAGCACAGAGCCACCTGTTTCAATTGCATCTAATTTGCGGGCCACCTGCAACATCTTGTGAAATGAAATTGCAGATATGTCTAATGTCTTATTAAGCATATCATAGTCTAAATCGTCATAAGTCCTTTTTTTACGTACGTTGGGCGACATACCTATTGAGTGAAGTACAAAGTCTATTTTGCCTCCAAGAATTTCCATAGATTTTGTGAAAACCATTTCAAGATCTTCAACATTTGTTGCATCAGCAGGAAGAATTTCAGCATTTAGCTTTTTACCCAGCACCTCGGTGTCTCCCATACGAACTGCAACCGGTGTGTTTGAAAGTGTAATAATAGCACCTTCTTCTACTGCTCTCTCTGCCACTTTCCATGCGATAGACTTATCGTTTAATGCTCCGAATATAATTCCTCTTTTACCTTTTAATAAATTGTGACTCATAATTTTCAATATTATCTGTGATTATATTTACCTATATAAAATAGGGTAAATGTATAAAACTGCGCAAATGTACAAAAAATGTGCAATAACTAAACGTTTAACATTAAATTATGTTCTCAATAACAATTTATTTTTCATTCTCAACTGTTATACCTTTCCAAACTAAGGCTGCTATTGCTGCGCCAAGTAGTGGAGCTACAATAAATAACCAAAGTTGAGAAAGTGCAGCACCACCTTCAAAAATTGCAGGACCAATACTTCGTGCAGGATTCACAGAAGTACCAGTTATAGGTATACAAACAATGTGTACTAAAACTAGAGCTAAACCTATTGCTAGACCCGCAAACTTATTGAGTCCGTTTTTGGCCGTTACTCCAAGTACCACTAATACAAATATAAACGTGAAAACTGTCTCTGCCACAAATGCCACCGACATTTGTCCTTCTGCAAAACCATTTGCACCTGTTAAAGTGGTTGTCGATCCTGAGTCTTTTGCTAAAAACCAAAGAATAGACGATCCTATAATGGCACCAATAACCTGAAAGACCATATACATACTGGCATCTTTTCCACTCATTCTACCCGAAAGGAAGACACCTAATGTAATTGCAGGGTTTATATGACATCCCGAGATACTACCTATTGCATATGCCATCGCCACCACCGACAATCCAAATGCAAAAGCCACACCAAGTGTTCCAACAGACAGGAAGGGCTGTTCGGCTCCTGCAAATACTGCAGCACCACATCCCATTAATACCAATACCATAGTTCCGATTAATTCAGCTAAATATTTTTTCATGACTTTACTATTTATAAATGAAACAAATTATTGTTTAGTTTTTCGCATTTGTAATTTTTAGAGCTTCAACAGAAGAGTAATATACAAAGAAAACATAATTTTTTATAATATCAACATACCTGTTTGTCAATGTGGTTATTATCCACAAATTTAATTATGAACAATAAAAGCTGATAATTGCTTTCTGATTAAAGGTTTTAGAGATTTTTAGATGAATTGTATTGAACTTTTATGCTTATAATTGTTTAATCAGTAGGTACAATATTATTATGACAGTCACATATATATATCATAGTTGTTATTTAATTGAGTTTGATGAGTTTTCACTCTTATTTGATTTTTACGAAGATGCTCTTCGTGAAGACGGTACGTATTGGATAGCAGATTATTTGCTCAATAAAGATGAAGATCTTTATGTATTCTGCACTCATTCTCATTCCGATCATTTTAATCCAGAAATTTTGTCTTGGAGGGATAATAAATCAAATATACGCTATATTTTTTCCGATGAACTTCTAGAGAGTAAATGTACAGATGTAAACGCAGCTGTATACCTTAAAAAAGAAGAATACTTTAAGGATCATAGAATTAAAGTAAAAGCATTTGGATCTACAGATATTGGATGCTCATTTATGATTAGATATAATGATCAGCTACTCTTTCATTCTGGCGATTTAAATAAATGGCATTGGAGAGATGAGGTTAGCGCTGAAGAAGCTCTTACTTATGAGAATAATTTCTTGTGTGAATTGGAGCTGATTACTGAAAAGTCAGATAAGCTATACCTTGCAATGTTTCCTATCGATCCTCGCTTAGGCAAGGACTTCATGCTTGGTGGCGAACAGTTTATTTCTCGTATCAAAACAGACTATCTGGTTCCTATGCATTTTGGAGAAAACTATGACAAGGTAAATCAATTTGAAGCTATTGCGGCCGAAAATGGATGTACTTATTTACCAATAACCAAAAGAGGGCAATCTTTCAGACTTTAATATGAAATTATGCCATAACGAGAAAAACTATAATATTATCAATAAATAAAAAACAAAGAAAATGGAAATAAAAGCAAGATTCGAACATTATAATATCAACGTTTTTAGTCTCAAGAAAAGTATAAAATTTTACGAAGAATCGCTGGGGCTAAAGGAGGTGCGCAGAAAAGAAGCATCAGATGGGTCTTTCATATTGGTATATATGGGAGATGGTGTAACTGGTTTCACACTCGAGCTTACTTGGCTCAGAGACTGGGATAGAACTTATAACCTTGGTGATAACGAGCAGCATATGTGCTTAAGAGTGGAAGGTGATTATGACGAAATAAGAGCTTATCATAAAGAGATGGGGTGTGTTTGTTATGAAAATCACGATATGGGACTCTATTTTATAAATGACCCCGACGGATATTGGATAGAAATATTACCTTTGCGTAAATAAAAGTAAGAAAGCAATTGTATGAATTATTTTAATTATAAGCGTCGCCCCACAATTAATGTTCCTGTGGGTAATGTCTACATGGGTGGAAGTTATCCAGTTGTTATTCAAACAATGACAAATACAAATACATTAGACACCGAAGCTAGTGTTGCCCAATGTGAGAGAATTATTGAGTCTGGGGCAGATCTAATACGGTTAACAACGCAAGGCGTTCGGGAAGCTAATAATCTTAGAGAGATACATCAGCAACTACGTGATAAGGGCTATAGCACTCCACTGTCGGCCGATATTCATTTTAATCCACG
>JAAZCL010000376.1 GCA_012513315.1 Bacteroidales bacterium
GTAAGATATAGCCTTGCCTCGGCAAGTGGTGTTGCGGAAGTAGCATCTATAGGTGGTTTTATTAAAGAGTATCAGGTTGAGGCTAATCCGGATGCGATGAGAGCTTACGGTCTAACTCTAATGGATCTAATGCATGCTATACAAAATAGCAACCTCGATATTGGTGCGGAAACGATTGAGATAAACAAAGTGGAGTATCTTGTGAGAGGACTTGGATATATTAAGACTATATCTGATTTGGAAGAGGCGGTGGTAACTGTTAGAAATGGGGCTCCGGTGAAACTTAAGGATGTAGCATTCATAAATCTTGGTCCGGCCACCCGTCGCGGGGGTCTAGACTAGGAGGGTATTGAAGCAGTTGGGGGTGTTGTTGTTGCGCGATATGGCTCTAATCCGCTAGATGTTATTAATAATGTGAAGCTACAGATTGCCGAGTTGGAGGCGGGACTTCCACAGAAAACACTTGAAGATGGTACGGTTTCTAAGGTTACAGTTGTTCCTTTTTACGATAGAACCGGATTGATTCATGAAACAATTGGTACGCTTGAAAGCTCTCTGACATTGGAAATACTAATTACTATCATTGTAGTTATTGTAATAGTATTAAATCTAAGAGCCTCAATTGTTATTTCTAGTATATTGCCCGTGGGGGTACTGTTCACATTTATTGTGATGCGCAACATGGGTATTGATGCAAACATTGTTGCTCTATCGGGTATTGCTATTGCAATTGGTGTGATGATAGACATTGGGGTTGTGTTTGTTGAGAGCACCATCAGGAATATGGAGATGGAGGAAAACAGAAACAAGCTAAAAGGTAAGCCATTCATTAATCTTATTCATAGAAGTATAAGTGAGGTCTCTAGTGCAATACTTGTTGGCTTCTTAACTACTATAGTTAGCTTTTTACCCGTCTTTTTTCTTGAGGCTCAAGAAGGAAAGATGTTTAGCCCTCTTGCTTACACAAAAACCATTGCAATTGTAACTTCATTTGTTCTTGGTATTACAGTTATCCCTACCCTCATTTATTATTTCTTTTCATTTAAAATTACTTCTGAAAAGGTTATTAAAGTGAGCAACATTATTCTTGTTGCAGCAGGTATTACACTGATAATTATAACTGGGAATTTTCTGTATACAGCGTTAATTCTATTTGGAATAAACAATATATTTTCGGATAAATGGCCAAACAAGAAAACAGGAAATATAATAAATATTGCTATTGCCCTTATTGCAGTTTCGTATCTGCTAACTGTTATGTGGCTACCTTTAGGTACAGACACTGGATTGATTAGTAATTTCTTCTTTGTAATTATCATAATTTCAGCAGTTCTGGCTCTGTTATGGTCTTTGGTAATATACTATGAACCAATACTAAGATGGAGTTTAGCCAACAGATGGAAATTTATGGCTTTGCCGATTGTTACTGTGCTTTTTGGGGTTGTTATCTGGCTTGGTTTTGATAAAACATTCTCCGTTGTTGCAAAAGGATTTGAAACAGTTGGATGGAGATCATTTAGACAAACCGACTTGTGGCAATCGGCAGACAACCGTTTTCCGGGGCTGGGACAAGAATTTATGCCTAGTCTAAACGAAGGGTCGTTCTTGCTTATGCCAACCACAATGCCACACACCGGGATTGAGCAGAACCTTGAGTATATAGCAATGCTTGATAAACGAATTTCGAATATCCCGGAAGTTGAATCTACAGTGGGAAAATGGGGAAGAGTAAACTCGGCACTAGACCCTGCCCCAACCCAAATGTTTGAGAACACAATCAATTATATATCTGAATATATTCTAGATGAAGATGGACGACGCCAGAGATTTAAGACTAACCGAAAAGGTAAGTTTATATTGATAGATGAATCTACTTATGATCCGGATGGAGAGGAGTTCAGGGTGATTCCTGCAGATAGCCTTATAAGATCAAGATATGGCAAGTATTTCAGACAATGGAGACCCCATATTAAACAGCCTGATGATATTTGGCAAGAAATTGTGAATTCATCGCATTTACCAGGTATGACATCAGCACCAAAGCTACAGCCTATTGATGCGAGATTGGTGATGTTATCTACCGGCATGCGTGCACCAATGGGTGTTAAGGTATCGGGACCCGACCTTGAGTCTATAGAAGAGGGTGGTAAAATTCTTGAGGAGGCACTAAAAAATGTACCATCCGTACTTCCCTCAACTGTATTCTATGACAGAGCAGTAGGAGCACCATATATTGAGATTAAACTTAATAGGGAAAATATGGCACGTTATGGAATA
>JAAZCL010000041.1 GCA_012513315.1 Bacteroidales bacterium
CGATTAGTTGATCGTTATGAAGTTTGATAGGAAAAGTAAACTTAAATTCAGAACCCACACCAGGCTCCGATTTCAAACTTATTTCACCACCCATAACATTAGCTATTTTTTGAGATATAGCAAGTCCTATTCCAATTCCCTCGTATATACGAGTATGAGAATCATCTACTTGTCTGAAAAACTCAAATATTATATCCTGTTTATTTTCAGCAATTCCAACACCTGTATCCTTTATTAAAATAGATAGCATATTATCTGCTTCCATAATAACCTCTAATGATATCTTACCTTTGTGAGTGAATTTTATAGCATTATTGATAAGATTAGATACAACTTGCATCACCTTAGACTTATCTGTGATAATTTTCTTAGTTAGAACATTGCTATTTATTTTATATTCTAATTGAATGTCATTTGCTTTATCTGACTCAGATAGGGTTTCCTGCAATTGTTTTTTAAGCTCTAGATAAATATCTCTGATATAAACACTCTCTTCACGCAATCTCACTTTAGATTGATCCATCATAGCAAGATCAAATATATCTTCAATAATGTTCAACAGATTTAAACCACTTTTGTGTATTAATTTTGAAAACTCTTTGATACTCGCATCCTCAGTCATATCGGGGAGCATATCGCTAAAGCCTATAATATGATTCAAGGGAGTACGTAGTTCATGATTCATAGTGGCCAGAAAAGCCGATTTTAGACGGTCGCTCTCTTCGGCTCTCAATTTTGCTTCAATAAGCTGCTGTTCATTTTTTTTAGTCTCTGTAATATCTGTTATTAGCGTAAGTCTGTATTTTTTATCGAGCAGATAGATGCTTGCGGCAGACAAAAGAACATAGATGGGTGTACCATCTTTATGATATATAACAGTTTCAACATCCCTCATAAATCCTTTTTCTGCGAACTTTGATGATAATTGAGCACAAATCTCTGGCTCCAATCCGAGTAATTTAGCAGCATTACTACCAATTGCTTCATTTATTGTAAAGCCTAGTTTTTCATAAAAGACGCTGTTAATCTCTGTATACTGGTTAGTTGTCAGATCTGTTAATGTTGCTATTATTGGAATATTCTGAAATATCTTCTCAAATTTCTCTTCAGAAAACACTTTTTCAGATATATCTTTACTTATACTAAACAATGCCGGATTATCGTTCCATACACCTTTAGTTATGCTAGTTTCCACAAGTACTTGTTTCCCGTTTTTGGTGAGAATGGGTAGCGTAAAAGAACTAGATTTATTATCCAACAACGCTTCAAAATTTAAGGCAGCACTTTCACGAACATCGTTAGGATGAAGCATTAGAACATGTTTGCCAATAATATCTTTGTTTTGATAGCCAAGTTTTTCTTTCACCATATTGTTTACTTCCACTATCTCTCCTTGCTCGTTTAGAATCATCACATAATCGCTATTCAAGTCAAAATAGGCTCGTAAGTTTAAGTAACTCTTATTTAATTCTTGTTCTGACAATTGACGGTCTAAAGCGTAAGAAAACACCGATACTGTTGTAGATAGGAGATCAATATCGTCCATTGACCAATCTATGGTAGAAAGCACATTATCAAAACCTATAAAGCCCACAAGCGATTGCTTTATTACAACAGGCAAAACAAATATCGATTTAACACTCTGATATTCTAGTATTTCTTTTTCGGCACTTGCCTCTAAAGGCATTTTAGAAACATCGCTTATATTGATAATTTCTCCATCAGAAAGCTTTTTTATCCACCAGGGAAATTGAGTTAAAGGTAAATCTTGCAAAATATCTATCTGAGGAGACACCCCTTCAC
>JAAZCL010000377.1 GCA_012513315.1 Bacteroidales bacterium
AATTAATTCCAAAAATCTTTTGCCAAAATCTCGAAATGTTTTTCCACTTCTCATCCCCCGTTCTAACATAAATACTCTCCATGATTGCCATGATCAGAGCCAGTCCTATAGTCAACGGTATAAAAAGCCAATGATAACCCGCTGTAAGCGCGAATTGTCCTCTGGCCCAGTCCACTGCTGATGCATTTAAAAGAATATCCATATGAATATATTTGTTTTTAAAACTATGCCTGCCCCATACCACCAATTGGGGGTAGGAAGCCAGGGTTATTTTGTATTTTTATTTTTCCGTTATGCTGTTCAAATTTCTCTATATTATCATTCAAAGCATTCAAAAGTCGCTTAGCATGCTCAGGTGTAAGTATAATTCTCGATTTAACCTTAGCCTTGGGCACACCTGGCACAATACGAATAAAGTCAATTACAAACTCTGCCGAAGAATGAGAAATAACTGCAAGATTTGAATAAGTCCCTTGCGCAATTTCGTCACTCAATTCGATTTGTATCTCGCCCTCTTTTTTTAAATTTTCCATTATAAATTTATGTTCAAAGTATTTGATACCTCTAAATTATATTATCCTTTAAAATTAGCTAAATTTTTAAATTGATTTAAACAAAGAAAATTAAATTATTCCACTCTACAAAACGAAAAGAACCATAATATAGAATTATTTCTTTAATTTGATGAGCCATCAATTTAATCTATTTAACAGATCGTTAAGTGAATCCTTTGCATCACCCAACAACATATATACACCTTCGTTTCTGTAATACAAAGGGTTATCCACACCAGCATATCCCGGTTGCAAATCGTAATTACAAATAAACACCTCTTTTGCCTCATCCACATTTAATACAGGCATGCCATATATCGGAGTGTCCTTAGCATCACGTGCCGCAGGATTAATAACATCATTAGCACCAATTACAATTACAACATCAGTATCCACGAATGTATCATTCACATCATCCATCTCAAACAGCTGCTCATAAGGCACATCCGCTTCTGCTAAAAGCACATTCATATGTCCTGGCATTCTTCCGGCAACAGGATGAATAGCAAATTTAACCTCAGCACCGTTAGCTTCAAACTTATCAGCCAACTCCTTAACCAAGTGTTGTGCTTGAGCCAGTGCCATTCCGTAACCCGGAACGATGATAACAGATTTAGCAGATTTCAGAATTTCACTTTTATCCCTTTTTTCCGTCAATACCTCCTGCTTCTCAACTATATCTGAAGTTACCGTAACATCTAAACCTGCTGATACAGAAGAGCTCACAGGAGTTTCTGCACTTTCAGTTGTCTCTACTTTATATTCATTTAGTGGATCAACAGTAAAAAGTGGCTCAACCAAAGCATCCTTTTGATAAGCCTTAACACTACCAACAGTAGATGTTTTCCCTAAAAGGATATCCATAAGACTCCTATTCATCGCCCTACACATAATCTGAGTTAGAAACAGTCCCGATGCCCCAACAATACCACCCACCGAAACCAGCAGCAGATCGTTAACCGCCATACCGGCAATAGCACCTGCAACCCCGCTTAGCGAGTTAAGAAGCGAAATTGTAATAGGCATATCCGCTCCACCTACACGAATGGCAAACGCATATCCAAAAACAGAACTAACAATAATACTTAATATAAGCACAATATATAAAACGGTAGAATTATCAGCAATAAAAACAGAAGCAATCGTAACGCCCACCATTATAAATACCAAAGTATTAAGAATAGTAGCATGATTTTTCCATCTCACAGGCTTTTGAGGCAGCAACTTATGAAGCTTAGCCGAAGCAACCAAACTACCAAACAATGTAACCAGCCCTATGATAATAGCAAGCACAGATGTTAAATTTACAAACATCATATACTTGCTCACCAACATACCAATACCCAACAATGATAAAATTCCCACCATAGCCGAAGCCAAGCCCCCTACTCCATTTAGCAGAGCAACCAACTGAGGCATCTCAATCATCTTAACTCTTTGTGCAAGTGCCCCTCCCACCAAAATACCAATAAGTATGAAACCGTATATGCTCCAAGCCGAAAATATCTCTTTGTAATATAGCGTAATGGCAACCCCTAACAGTATACTAACAGCACTTATCAAGTTTCCCGCCACCGCAGTCTTCACCTTACTCATAAGAGAAATACCCACCAATACAGCAATTGAGAGTATTCCACAAAAAATATAATATGTTATTTCGGTCATGATTCAGATTTCTTTTTCTTTTTAACAAACATCTTCAACATTCTGTGGGTTACACCAAAACCACCCACAACGTTTACAGTTGCCGCAATAATAGCTATACCACCAATAATTTGCCCTAATATCAAATACTCGTTACTCTGTGCAAAGAAGGTAATACCAACAACGGCAATTGCACCCAGTATCGTAATCCCCGATAAAGCATTCATTCCCGACATAAGCGGAGTATGCAATAAACTCGGAACATTCTTAATAATAAAGTAACCCACAACAGAGGTTACAATAAAAATAACAACTAATATAATCGGATTCATACCATTAAAATTTAAATTCCCATTGCCTCACGCGCACCCTCATGAACAATTTCATTATTGTGAGTCACCAATATCGATTTGGTAATATCATCATCCATATCAAGCTTTATCTTGCCATCCTTTAGTAGATAAGTTACCAAGTTGAAAACATTATTTGCAAACATCCAGGTAGAGCTAGTAGGTATCAGACCAGGTATATTCTTCAACCCATTTATCGTAACATTATGCTTCACCTCTTTTACCCCCGGAGGAGTTATTTCGCAGTTACCACCCTGATCAATAGATACATCAACAATTACAGAGCCATTCTTCATCTCCTTAACCATCTCTTCTGTAATAAGTATAGGCGCAACCTTTCCGGGTACCAAGGCACTTAAAAAGATGATATCCATATTCTTTATCACCTTCTTCAGCTCCTCACGCTCCTTCAATATCCATTCGTCAGAAAGCTTCTTGGCATAACCACCTTCGCCAACAGCAACTTCGGCCGGTATACCAGTATCAATTACCTTAGCCCCCAAACTCTTCGATTGCTCAATTGCATCAGGACGAATATCCATGGCATAAGTAACAGCACCCAATCGTTTTGCCGTGGCCAATGCTTGCAAACCAGCAACACCAACCCCAACAACCAACACATTGGCCGGCTTGAGCATACCCACCGCAGTAAACATCTGAGGCATAAAAAACGTTAAATCATTTGCCGCCATAATAATACCTTTATACCCCGCACAAGTGCTCATAGAAGTTAATGCATCCATATTCTGAGCTCTAGATATACGTGGAATTCCATCTAATGTAAGGCTGGTTACACCCGCTTGAGCAAGCTTTCTAACCATATCATGATTTACAGGAGATGCAGGATGAATAAATGTGATTAGATGCTGTCCTTCATGCATCATGTCCACCTCATGTTTTCTCTTTTGTTCATTAAATAGCGGCTCCTTCACTTTCAGAATCAAATCCGCTTTCATATACAAATCCTGAGGATCGTAAACTAATTCTGCACCTTTCTCTTCATATTGATTATCGTAGTAATGCGATTTTTCACCAGCTCCCGATTCAACCAATACAGTTAAACCTGCTTTTCTAAATTTCTCAACTGTCTCTGGTGTAGCTGCAACGCGGGCCTCGCCCTGCATAATTTCCTTTGG
>JAAZCL010000378.1 GCA_012513315.1 Bacteroidales bacterium
CCCAAACTCTCTGATACGTCAATCAATAACATAACGGTAAGCTCTCGTTCTTCCTCAAATATTTTAATGAAAGGTTTATTATACCGAGCCGTAACATTCCAGTCGATATCTCTCATATCGTCGCCATACTGATACTCCCTAACCTCTGAAAAAGCCATACCTCTACCTTTAAACGCAGAATGATACTCACCGGCAAATATATTACGCGAGAGCCCTCTGGTTTTAATCTCAATATGTCGAACTTTTTTTAGTAGATCAGCAGTCTCCATCAACTTCAATCTTTTTAAGGTACCTCAACCTTATTAAGAATCTCACTGATAATTTCTTCTGAAGTGAGATTATTTGCCTCTGCCTCGTATGTTAACCCAATACGGTGACGAAGCACATCGTGGCATACAGCTCGTATATCTTCTGGAATCACATAACCTCTTCGTTTGATAAATGCGAATGCACGAGCTGCCAGAGCTAGATTGATAGATGCACGTGGCGATGCTCCAAACTCAATCATGTCTTTTAAACCTGCCATGCCATACTGATCGGGAAAACGGGTTGCAAAAACAATATCTACTATATATCTGTTAATTTTTTCATCAATATATACTTCGCGAACAATCTTACGTGCTTCTAAAATTTCTTCTACTGATATTACTGGCTTGTCAACAACAACGGGTTCAAAAATATTTTGCTGAATAATTCTCTTCTCCTCCTCTTTCGTAGGATATGAAATTATCACCTTAAGCATAAAACGGTCCACCTGAGCCTCTGGTAGTGGATAAGTCCCCTCTTGCTCTATTGGATTTTGTGTAGCCATAACAAGAAAAGGGTCAGGAAGCTTGTAAGTTTTCTCTCCAATTGTAACATTACGCTCTTGCATTGCTTCAAGCAGAGCACTCTGCACCTTTGCCGGAGCACGGTTTATCTCATCCGCAAGCAAGAAATTTGCAAATACCGGACCATGCTTTACCATAAACTCCTCGTTACGCTGGCTATATATCATAGTTCCTACAACATCCGCAGGCAACAAGTCGGGTGTAAACTGTATACGACTATATTTTGAATCAACAAGTTGAGCTAGGGTTTTAATAGCAAGCGTTTTTGCTAAACCAGGAACCCCTTCTAGCAGAATATGCCCATCAGACAGCAATCCAATCAGCAATGACTCAACCAGATGTTTTTGTCCTACTATCACCTTGTTCATCCCTGTAATTAGCGTTTGAACAAAGACGCTTTTCTGTTCGATTCTCTCGTTTAACTCTTTAATATCGGCAACTTGACTCATATGCAAACTGTTAAATTGTATGGTTGTTTCTGAGAATACAAATTTAAGAATGTTAAATTGGTTTCATAGTAATTTGGGGTTAAAAATAATTAAGGTTCAACCCACTTCATACCAAATACATTCTCAAACGAATTCCTCATTATTTCAGAGACCTCTTTAAGGTCTACTTTTCTATTTAGCTCTTTCTCCATTGAGGTAACACCACGATCAGTAAAACCACACGGATTTATATAATCGAAAAAGGAGAGATCGGTATTGACATTTAAAGCAAGACCATGCATAGTTATGTATCTGCTTGCTTTCACGCCAATAGCACAAATCTTTCTTGCTTTTATACTATTCCCTGCATCTAACCACACGCCCATAGCCTTTCCATCTTTCTCTCCTTTTATGCCAAATGATTTCAAGGTTTCAATAACTACGTCCTCAAGCATAGATATATAGCTCTTAATGCCAATATTAAACTCTTCCAAATCAATAATCGGATAAACAACTATTTGTCCTGGTCCGTGATAAGTAATATCACCTCCTCTATCTATCTCATGCAAATCAATACCTCTGCTTTCACAAATATTCCTTGCAATTAAAAGATTTTGCCTGTTACCACTTTTACCAAGTGTATAAACGTTATCATGTTCACAAAAAAGTATATACTGTTTTGCTAGAGTTGCATCACTTCTTTCGTTATTATACTCAGTAAAAGAAGTTTGCAATAACTCAATTTTGCGCTTCTCAGATTTTAAAGCTTTTGCTTTAATTAATTTTTGAAAGATCTTCTCCTGATAATCCCAAGCTTCCTTGTAACGTATCTTTCCCAGATCTTCAAGCACAGCTTCCTTACTCATAAAATTCAGTACTCCTCTTTTTCTCGAATTTATAATAATTAAATGTGTCTCTCGGCCCTGTAAGAAGAACGTACAAGTGGTCCGCTTTCAACAAACTGAAATCCTTTTTCAATTCCTACCTTCTTGTATTTCAAAAACTCCTCAGGCGTAACATATCTCTTTACGGTAAGATGCTTTTTGCTAGGTTGCAGATATTGACCAATTGTTAGTACTTTACAACCAACATTAATTAAATCATCCATAGTCTCAAATAGCTCCTCTTCGGTTTCTCCTAAACCCAGCATAACACCCGACTTTGGCTTTGCTTTTCCACTCTTAGCAATTGTTTCAATTGTTTTAAGGCTGATGTCATACTTAGCACGACTGCGCACTTTTGGAGTTAACCTCCTCACCGTCTCCATATTGTGAGATACAATATTTGGACCCGAGTCGATAACAATATTTATTAGTTCTTCAATGCCATTGAAGTCAGGAATTAAAGTCTCCAGAGTCACCTTTGGATTTACCTCTTTCACACGCCTAACGGTTGTGGCCCAAAACTCAGCGCCACCATCTGGTAAATCGTCTCTATCAACACTGGTAAGTACCACATGTCTCAAATTCATGCTTTTTATACTTTCAGATAATCTATCTGGCTCGTCCCAATCAATAATTCCTTGTGGGCTGCCAGTTTTCACGTTACAAAACCTGCATGCACGTGTGCATATATCCCCTAAAATCATAAATGTTGCTGTACCCCTGCCCCAGCATTCCGACATATTAGGGCACCTTCCACTCACACAAATTGTATGAAGTTTCTTACGTGCAATTACATCTCTAACATTTAGGTACTCCTTCCCTTGAGGGAGTGATATTTTGAGCCATTCGGGCTTTCTTTGCGTTAATTCTGGTTTTAATTCCATAATACAAATTGATGTGATTTTTATTGTATGAACATCGCAAAAATACAGATTTATTCCATTTATTACTAATTAATGGATAAGCATTGCATATTTTTAAAGAGCTACTATTCCGTTTGTAACTTCAAAAACTTTATCTTTGTCTTTTAAAGTGAAGATAAACAGAACAATTTGGATTTTAAGTTAATACATACAGACCCCAAATCTAACGCTAGAGCGGGAGTAATCACAACCGATCACGGAGAAGTGGAGACTCCCATATTTATGCCTGTTGGCACAGTTGGCAGCGTTAAGGCAGTACATATGAGTGAATTAAAAGAGGATATTAATGCTCAAATAATTCTTGGCAATACCTATCATTTATACCTTAGGCCGGGACTCGAAGTTTTGAAGGGTGCCGGCGGTTTGCATAAGTTTAATAGTTGGAACAAACCTATGCTCACCGATAGTGGAGGCTTTCAGGTATTCTCTCTCACTGAGAACAGGAAACTAAGTGAAGAAGGGGCTGAGTTCCGATCGCATATAGATGGATCTAAACACTTCTTCTCTCCCGAAAAAGCAATTGATATACAACGTATAATTGGAGCTGATATCATTATGGCTTTTGACGAATGCACTCCTGGTGATGCAGATTATGCATATGCTAAAAGATCATTAGAACTTACAGAAAGATGGCTAAACAGATGTATATCCAGATTTAATGAAACCGAATGCCCATATGGACACTCACAATCACTCTTCCCTATAGTGCAGGGCTGTGCGTACCCCGATTTACGAAAACGTGCTGCAGAAAACATAGCTTCTTTAGGTGCCGATGGAAATGCAATTGGAGGGCTTGCAGTGGGTGAGCCAACCGAAAAAATGTACGAAATGGTTGAACTGGTTAATGACATATTGCCAAAGGACAAACCTCGCTACCTAATGGGCGTGGGCAAGCCCGAAAACATGCTTGAAGCTATTGAAAGAGGAGTTGATATGTTTGATTGTATAATGCCCACCAGAAATGGTCGTAATGGACAGATATTCACCAAACAAGGTGTAATGAATATGAAAAACGAGCGTTGGAAGAACGACTTTTCGCCTATTGAAGAAGATGGAGCTTCCATTGTAGACACGTTATATAGCAAAGCATACTTGCGACATCTTGTTGTAAGTAACGAAATACTTGGCTTGCAAATAGCCTCTATTCACAACCTCGCATTTTATGTCTGGCTTATTGGCGAAGCAAGAAAACATATAATTGCAGGTGATTTTTCTGAGTGGAAACCAAAAATTCTTGAAAATGTTACAAGAAGGTTATGAATAAATATATAAGACGATTAGACTGGTACATCATTAAGAAATTCTTGGGTACGTATGTTTTCATGATTTTACTTATTATATCGATTGCAGTGGTATTCGATATAAATGAGAAGATTGATAAATTCATGACTAACAACGCAACGTTTGAAGGAATTGTATTCGACTACTATCTAAATTTCATCCCCTACTATACTAATCTTTTTAGTCCTCTTTTTGTATTTCTTGCTGTTATATATTTCACTTCAAAGATGTCTAATAATTCAGAGATTATTGCTATTTTATCTACAGGAATAAGTTTCAGAAGATTTCTAAAGCCATACATGATATCAGCATTTATTATTGCTGTATTCACATTTATATTTGGAGGTTATATCATTCCCCAAGCTAATGCTACCCGAATTGAGTTTGAGCATACATTTGTGGATCCAAGAAAGAAAAAAACCGGCGATCGCGACATTCAATTTAAGGTGGGACCGGGAACAATTGTTTATTTCGGTAATTTTGATTTAGCCAGTAATACGGGATACAACTTTTCAATGGACCATTTTGATAGCCTCAATCTTAATTCAAGACTAACGGCTCAATCAATTAAATATGACTCTGCGTATAATTGGACTATAAGAAACTATCAGATTCGCGAGTTTGATGGGTTAGTAGAAACAATTACAACGGGCAGTTCTATCGACACCGTTTTACAGATTGTACCAAATGATTTTATCATTGCTTCTTCAGATCAGCAAATGATGACTTCACCCGACCTTAGAAATTATATAAGTAGTCAGAAAGAAAGAGGAATGGGTAATATACAACCATTTCAAATTGAGTATCACTCTCGTATTGCAATGGTATTCTCTGCTTTTATACTTACAATTATAGGAGCGTCTATTTCTGCAAGAAAGGTAAAAGGTGGAATGGGATTAAATATAGGAATTGGACTTGCATTGAGTATGGCTTATATATTATTTATGACGGTGAGTTCAACTTTTGCTATAAAAGGTGGAACGAGTCCTTTCATTGCTGCTTGGATACCTAACATCTTTTTTAGCGGTATAGCGTTTTACTTATATAAGAGAGCGCCTAATTAAAGAGTAAATAATTATGAAACGTAATATCTTATTATCTATTATACTTATAAGTGCAACATTTATTAATGCACAAACAAACTATCCAACTATAGTAATAGAAACAAACTATGGTGTGATGAAGGCTATGCTATATGATGACACACCAGTACACAGTAATCATTATTTAAAATTGATAAAAGAGGGCTATTTCGATGAAACTCTATTTCACAGAGTTATTAACAACTTTATGATTCAGGGTGGTGCACAGGATTCGCGCAATGCACCTCCAGGCTTTGAAATTGGTAGCGGTAGAAGAGATATGGATTTAATGCCTGAGTTCCGCGAAAACAGGTATCACAAAAAAGGGGCTCTTGCAGCACCAAGAAGAGGTGACGCAGAAAACCCGCAGAAGAAATCTGATGCATCTCAGATATATATAGTAGATGGGCAGATATATAGTGAGGGCCGACTCGACACTATGGAGATGGCCGTAAATGTTCCTATCAGAAATGAGCTTATACGTACGCACTACTCACCAGGCAAACCACAACTCGATAGTCTAAAGAGCGCAAACGATAGAGAAGGTTTTAATAATCTGCTCGACTCATTACTTGGTGTGGTTGATTCTCTCTATGCAATAGCTCCCGGCAAATTTTTATGGCCCGAAGGTTTAAAAGAAGATTACAGCACAATAGGTGGAGTACATCACCTTGATGGTGAGTATACCGTGTTTGGCGAGGTATTTGAAGGACTGGAAGTAATTGACAAAATAACAGCCCTTCCTGTCGACGGCAGAAACCGACCCACTTCAGACGCCAAAATAATCAGGGTATATATAGAGAATTAATAGCTACTCAATATTTTTCCTTACATCTGTGAGAAAGCTTTTCATGCTCTCAGAATCCTTCTTATCGATAATCTCTATTAACTCTTTTAACTTTTTACGTATCTGCTCTACCTGCTGAGTTGTATAAGGGTTAAACAGAATCTCAGTTAGCAGGAAGTCGTCCTCCGACAAAAGTCCCTGCGCAATATTCATATGTCTTTTAAAAGTAGTACCAGGTGCATCCTGATGCTTCATTACAGAAGCAAAAACAAGTGTTGAGGCGAAAGGAATTGACAATGAGTATGCTATAGTTTCGTCGTGCTCTCTGAAGGAATACTCAAAAACATTAAGCTTCAAACCATTATATAGATCTCTAAAAAACACCTTGCCCATATGAGAAGATTCCGAAATAATTATTGCGCTCTGTGTGCTTAAATCGCTAAGACTGGCAAATGTGGGACCAAACATTGGGTGAGTAGACACAAATGGTTGCTTGCAATCTTTATAAAACTCTTCCAGGCCTGTTTTAACTGATGCAATATCACTTAATATACAGGTTGAAGGCAGATATTCTAGTACATTTTTAAACGCTGCAATTGTATACTTAAGGGTAGCAGCATTAATAACCAGTTCAGGAGCGAACTCCTTAACCTCGGCAGGATTGGTCATCCTTTGCGTATTGTATATAAAACGCATTTTTTTTGGCTCTGTATCCAAAACTGCCACTTCATGATCAAAACTTAGCACATCGGCAAAGAAGGAGCCCATTTTACCGGCTCCTAAAATCAATATCTTCATTCCTTTATTTCAATTATCCGTTATTGTGCAGTTCCCTCATTCTGAAGCGACTGTTTTTTCTCTCTATCCATAATTACCATTTGCTGGCGCACAGACTCAGAGTGAATTGCTTCAAGCACTTGCTTCACGAAATTGCCCGACATCTCCATTCTCTCTCCTTGGTATGCCCTATCTGTAAGTATCTCGTCGTACCTTTTTGTTTGCAATATAGGCATATCATGCTCTAGCTTATAATATCCAATCTCGCGTGATACTCGCATACGCTTTGCCAGAAGCTGTAATAGCTCATTATCCAAATCATCAATCTGATCACGCAGTACCGATAAATCTTCGGTAGTTTGAATTGTATCTCTAATTATTAAATTATTAAGTACTTCCTTAAGAGCAGCAGGCGTAATCTGCTGATCCTTATCGCTCCACGCCTCATCTGGCGAGCAGTGTGTTTCAACTATTAACCCTGTATAGTTCAAATCCATAGCTTGCTGACTCAATTTATGAATCATAGTGCGATTACCACCAATATGACTTGGGTCGCATATAATTGGTAGACTAGGGAAACGACGTTTTAGCTCAATAGGTATATGCCATTGTGGTAAATTTCGGTATACAGTTTTGTCGGTTGTACTAAACCCTCTATGTATAACACCCAGTTTTTTTATACCAGCGTTGTAAAGCCTTTCCAAAGCACCAATCCAAAGCTCTAGATCAGGATTAACAGGATTCTTAATTAATATAGGAATATCAACACCCTTAAGTGTATCTGCTATCTCCTGCACTGCAAATGGGTTGGCAGCTGTTCTGGCTCCAATCCAAAGCATATCAATACCAAATTTCAGAGCTTCATATACATGTTTTTCAGTTGCAACCTCAGTTGCCATATACATACCCGTTTCTTTCTCAGCCTCCATCATCCATTTCAATGCTGGACTGCCAGCACCTTCAAAACCACCTGGTTTTGTTCTTGGCTTCCATACTCCCGCTCTAAATATCTTAACGCCTGTGGCGGCAACCTCTCTTGCGGTATTCATAACCTGTTCTTCTGTCTCGGCACTGCATGGACCAGCAATTACCAATGGTCTTTTAGCATCTATTCCTGGTAGTAAAATCGATTCGAATTCCATATTTTTAATTATTTGTTATATATTTCTTAATTCTTTTGTGTGCTTCTTGCAGTTTCTCTGCCGATGAGCCCAATGATATACGTACAAAGCCTTCACCATTACTTCCAAATATAAATCCGGGAGTTATAAACACTTTTGCATTGTACAAAATATCATTAATAAACTCATCGCTACCCTTAGCACCTTCGGGTAGTTTACCCCATACAAACAGTCCCGATTGAGACTTATCATACCTACAACTTAGCAAATCCATAATCTTCTCTGCCCAAACTCGGCGTTCAGCATAAATATTATTCATATTAGCATGCCACTCGTCTGAGTTATTAAGAGCGGTAATCGTAGCTAATTGCATGGGCTTAAACTGACCGCTATCTATATTACTTTTAGCTTTCAACACCCACTTCACAAATTGAGGGTTAGAAACCAAAACGCCCATACGCCAGCCCGACATATTATGCGATTTACTTAGTGAGTTAAGTTCTATACAGATATCTTTTGCTCCCGGTACAGACATAATACTCATTGGCTTATCATTTAAGATAAAACTGTATGGGTTATCGTGGCAAATTACAATATTATGCTTTTTTCCAAATGCTACCAGCCTCTCAAAGAGTTCATAGCTTGCATTAGCTCCAGTGGGCATATTAGGAAAATTAACCCACATCAGTTTCACCCCCGCCAAATCAAGTTTCTCTAGCGCTTCAAAATCGGGATACCAATTATTGCCTTCAACCAAATCATATTCAATTAGATTGGCCCTCAGCAAATTCGAAACTGATTTATATGTAGGATATCCGGGATTTGGAACAAGAACCCCATCTCCAATATTTAAAAATGTCATTGATATATGTAGAATACCCTCCTTTGACCCAATTAATGGCAACACCTCCGTTGTATCGAGTTCTACATTATAAAATCTTTTGTACCATTTGCTATAAGCCTTCCTTAACTCTGGAATACCTGTATAGGGTTGATACGCGTGCACATCGGCCCACTTAGCTGTTTCGCATAGAGCTTCAATTGTTTCATCTGATGGCATACGGTCGGGCGCCCCAACAGCTAGACTGATAACATCCTTACCCTCTGCATTCATCTGTGCAACTTCTGCAAGCTTCACAGAGAAGTAATACTCAGATATTGTTTTTATATGTTCTGCAGGTTCAATATTCATAATGCTATTATACTTATTC
>JAAZCL010000379.1 GCA_012513315.1 Bacteroidales bacterium
CGTCCAGTCAGCAATAGATGATGTTCTATAATAAACAGAAATACTACCAATAATTTCTTTATTAAGTTGTATTTTTAATCTATTAAAGGTTTTCTTTTTAGTGGTATTTCCCACATTAAACATCTGGGATTCATACATACCTAATTGATTTCCATCAATCGCACTACCTGTTGGATTAGCATAAGTTTGGTAAGAATAGTATTTTCGACTATTTAAAGAAGAATTAGAAACATTCTCTTTATAATACGAAACCCGTAAACTGGAAGTGGAGGCGTCAGGAACAGAAATACAAGTTATACCGCCGAAATCATACTGAGTCAAACTAAAAACCTCATCATCAGAAAATTCTTGACTTACAACTCCTGTATCAATATCATAAGAGTATACTCCTAGCGGATATGTTCTACTATTGCCTGAAAAATTATTTAAAAATGGCCCAAAAAGCAGTTTATTTTCAAAGCTTTGAAAAATATTCTTCTTTGTATTTTGTAAGCCAAAACCAACTCCCGCAAAAATATTATTACTCCTCTTCGCCCTTGTATTACGAATATATGAGCCAAAAGAAAGAATTCTTTTAACTTGTGAGCCATTAGAAGCATAAAGATTACCATATCCGCTACATAAAATGTATACAACATTATTGACTTGTTTCATTCCGATTAGTCCAGTATCTTGTATTTCTGCCCAAATATCAGCAAAATTAGATTGTCTATCCCAAGAAAAGATAGTGATTCCCTTATTGGTAGTGGAAGCCATTAAAATAATGTCTCCATACTCAATAACAGCTACCGTATTTATAACATTAGTAGGAAGTGTGCAAATATTGGCTGAAAAAAGTGTCCCATCATATGAAGAGACATATCTACCTGAAAAAACATACATTATGTCATCTTTGGCGGTAAGTAAGTTAGTAAATTGATTACTCGCTATACCAAACTTTGTGTTATCAAATGTGTCAGTAGATGGATCAAATTCAGCACCATATCCTCCTGAACATGAAATGTAATACTTATTATGATAAAGTTCTACATCTCCCGGACCATAATTACTATTACCATAAGAAGTTAGCTTTGCTGTTGAGCTATATAAATAGTTCTTATCTCCACTGGTTGTAGTGGTAACAATTAAACCAGAATCCTCAATTACAATATATTCTCCATCGTCAATATGGCCACTAAGTGATGAACTTGAAAGACTCCTTCCTTTTTTAAGAATTCCGGTCTTATCAAGAGAAAAACCACTCATCACAGAGTGTCCTAAAAACTCATTTTCCGCAACACCTCTTTGAAAATTATCTATAACAATCGCTTTTTCTTCTTTCATATTATTTATGGTTTGTAGCTCTCGCTGTCATTCTAGGTTTATAATGTTTTAGTCTGTCATTAAGGATTTCTAACATCTGTCCTCTGTAAGATAAATCTTGCTGTTTTAGCACTGCATAATTAGGCTGATTGTGTGCTATTGCAAAGATATAAGCAGTTCCATAAGCGAGTCCCGGATGTATAGATAAAGGTAGTGGGGGAACTTTTGTTGTGTCAGTATGCAAAAATCCAGCAGATACTATTTGTGGAACTATCTCTAACCCTTTAGTATAATCATAGTCTGGCGTTGGGTATAATCTGATAAAATCTCCGAATAAATCATATCTTTCTGGTATGCCTAACTCTTCTGTAATATCTTCCTCTTCTAGCGTATCAGTATACTTTAATTCGCTTTTATTTCCGTCTGCATCATAAACAAAAACACGAAATACTTTAGCATAGGTTTGATCCACTGCGTATGTTCGTGTCCCATTTACAAGATTAACCTGTCCAAGAGGTTCTCCTGTTGATGTATTTATTTGCCAAGAACCATTAGCACTCATTGCAAGTGCTAAATATTCTCCTAAAACTGTATTAAAATCTGCTGTTAAATCCTTGATTGGGTATGTTGTAGTGTTTGTGTTTGTTAATCTTCTAATAAACTCTACAATCCCTGTATTATTGGTAGTATCACTATATATCATATAATGATATTATACCACATTTTATGCTTTTGGTAAAACTTTATTTTCTTTTTCTTTCTTTCTTAAGAAGTCTTTATACTCTTCTATTTGATCTACTATAACCACTTCTAAATCATCCCCCTCTCCAAGCATAATCTCTTGAATAATCTCAAATTCTTCTGTCTTAATTTTATGTTTGTCTAATAAAGATTTAACTTTTTCGTTGATATTATTAACTTTTATACTTATCTTATTTATCTCTTCTTGATTAGCTTCAAATTCCTTTTTTAAGTCCTCCATTTTTTGAGCCACTTCTCTTCCTCCTAACACTAAATCTCCCCTTTCTTTTAATAATTTATATATTTTACTATCTTTTATACGCATATTTCCATTGATTTGCCTTTGTTTTGGCATTATACTTTTCTAATATATATATTTTAGCACACTTTCCCTGTTTTTGTCTTAATTCTTTGTCGTTTATAAGTTTATACACCTGCTTTCTCCATTCATCTTCTGTATTAGCTAATAATAAATAGTCCTTATCTTGATAATATGGAGAATTGTGGTCTGTAAAGTCCTGTGCTATAACCGGTATCTCTAACATACTAGCTTCTAAGAACTTTAAATTACTTTTACACCTATTGAAATAGTTATCTCGTCTAGGTATAAGCATTATATCTAACTCCATTTTATTAAGAGTATCAAAATAGTCTTTCATCTCTACAAAAGGAGTCCATTCTATATTTAAGCTATGCCACCATTTATATTCTTTTTCATATCTCTTTACCGTAATAGGATTATTCTTTAAATCTATTTTAGGTAATGAGAATAAGACTAGCTGAACTCTCTCGTCATCTGATAATTCTTGTAACAGTCCTTTTATATGAGTATAGTCTCCATTGAAGGCTGTTGATCCGACTATTCCTATTCTGATTTTATCTCCGCCATTTCTAATTGGCTCATCCCAGTCATCCGGATCTACTAAATTTGGTAATACAAGTATCTCTTTATCAGTTAATTGTTGATATTCTTTTTTTAAAAACTCAGTAGAACAAGTAACAATATCAGCTTCCTTGATAAAATTATCAAGATTTTTAGATAGTTTTGTATATATCTCATTCCACATCAGCTCTGGATCATCTTTGTATGTATCATCATTGTCATAAACAATAGTCTTTCCTGCTTGTTTAAGCATTCTTGCCATCTCTAACTTCTTTCTATTGTCAGGTCTATGAAATACCACCACATCACTATCTAATACAGCTTTCGCTTTATCGTTACTTTCCAATTCTTTTCCATATAACGATATTCTATCTCCTTGCCATCCATTATTTTGCAAAGGTATTAAACATCTAACATAATAACACCCTAGATGTTGAGAACCTACATAATATACTTTCATTATTTATTTTTTAATTTAGCTACTTCTGCCCTTAATGCTTCTAACTCTTTCTGTATTTCAGATTTATTAGTGTCTGCCGTCTCATCTCTCATTAAGGTCTGAGTCCCATCTTTGTTTAATCTAATACTTATCTTTTTTAAGTTTGGTGAAATTATTACATTCATATATTTGTCTTTTTTTATTATAAGTTGTTTCCAAATCTATGCTACTATCTCGCAATTTGGAGTGAGTAGTAGCATAAACAACTTTTTATGCAGCTGATAGGATTGTAATTCCAGATGTTGCTCTATTAAGAACTACACCATATACCATATCCGCAGTTGTAAGAGTTGAAAGGTATTCTGGAACATAATTAGATTGTAGTCTAATTCCTTCTCCATTTGAATTTCCTCCCATTGAGCCTCCTGAACCAAGATTTAAGGTTGCGAAGTGGATAGCGTCTCTGTGTGCCAAAGCGTTATATTTTCCTGTTGTTCCTGAAATGAAAGCTATATTGTTAGAAACATAAGTTGGAATACCGTAAAGGTGTCCGTCTGGTTTCTTAGCTACTGGATCTTGAACTGGAGCGTTTACAGCTAAAGAGAATTTGTCAATAGCTTGTAATTGATTCCAGAACACTTTGCTGTCAAAGAAGAATGCTACATCACTTGATGTGTCTACATTAACTGCTTCAAGCTCTGCAATCGCTGATCTGATGTCAGAGTCTACTACATTTGCTGTAGAAGCTCCTACCCCAGTTGTAAAGGTTGCGAACAATGCTGTGATAGCTTGTTCAAGTCCTTTAGCGATAGTGTATCCAGCATTTTGAGCATACTTATCCATTATATAGTAAGAATGCTTTACTGCTGCTGCCTCACGGTCTTCAATGTTGAATGATACCTCCATCCAAGTTGAGACTGTCAAAGTAACTTTAGTTTCAGTTGGGTCGTTTAATGTAACTGCTGCACCATTTGTCTTAGCCTTAGCTGCCATTTCTGTCAAATTTGGTGTATAGATTACATTACCTCCGTCTACTAACTCTTCACTTCTATCAACGAAAAATTTAGCTGTAACTAATTTGGATTTATAAAAATTGTTTACTTTAGAACCCCATAACTTAGGAATTAAGTCTGCTAAGTCGGTTGCGTCCATTGTATCTGTTGGGAATGCCATAATTGTTAATTATTGTCATAGGCTTTCCCTTGTCTAGTAAAGAACTATCTTATTTTGTCTTTTTAGCCATTTCTAGCCAGAGTTTCTTGTGAGCATCTCTGTCCATATTTGAAATGTCTGTATTTTTGGTAATATTTGAGCCTTTTGTTGCTCTTAAACTGGTTTCTTCTTCTCTTTTCTTTTTAGCTTGAGTTTCTTGATGTAATTTAAACACCTCAGACTCTTTTGCTTCTAATAATGAGATACCCTCTACTTTTGAGATTTTGTTTAATAAGCTAACATCTTTCTCTCCTAAACCTTGTGCAAATAAGATTGCCTCATCTCTAGTCAAGGTATTTGCCTCTTGACTGTTATTGTTAGGTTTATAATTTGATAACTTATTTTTTAATTCTTTAACTTCATCTTCTGCTCTTTTAGCACGAGCATATAATTTCTTGTTCTGCTCTTCAATTTTGTCAAAGTCCCCAGAGTTAGTGTCTTCTGTATTTTCTACATTTTCCACTTCCTCTTCTGTCGTTTCATCATTTGTAGAGTTGATGTTCTCAATGTTTTCATTATTCATAGTTGTTTAAATCGTTATGATACGATAATCTTGTTAAGGAGGTTTTTAAATGAGGTTTGCCTACAAGCCCTCAAACACTTATTTTATATTAAATTCTTTTTTTTCTTTTGGCTTATATTCATTTCTAAGTCTTGTGAAAGAGTTTTGTATAATTTCCAGAGCTTCTGCATACCCTACCACACTTTCTTTTTTTAATACCTTTAATATTATATCACTTTTTAAATAGTTTGTAAAGTATTCTTCTACTAATCTGTTTAATTCTTTATCATTAGCAAATCTTTCTAACATATTACATTGTTGGATTAAAAGGTATACCTACTGATTGTGGAGCTTGTTGTGGCATTGTTGCTTGAGATGTTATTTTAGGATTTCCTATACCAAGTGATAAAGGTGATATACCAGCATTCGTAACCTCAAGTATCTTACCAAATATCTTTGATAATGTTGGGTCTTGTAGCACATTAGGATTATTAGCTGCCAGTGTGAGAATATTATTTAATGACTCCAATACTACCGCTTTATTAACTTGTTCTCCTGTAATATTTACATTAACTTTTGTCTTAACATCTTTAAAGTATCCTTCTGGTATCTTTAAAAATCGTCTTTCCTTTGTCTCTCTAATAAAGTCAAGATATCTTTGTCTCATTGCCTCATAATCTGCTGAAGATAAAACTTTGCCTGACAATACCTCATCTGTAAATCTGTTATTAGCTTCTGCTGTTGCAAAAGCTGTATCAATTTGCATTAACTCTTCTGCCGAATAATTAGATGCAAGTATATGCTCAGTATTCATCTTGTTTGTGATGTAAGGAATTATCCAGTCCATAAAGATTGACTGAATAAATAAACCGAACTCTTCTCTACGATACTCAAATAATGAGTTAGCGTTTTGCGATTGAAGGACTGCTGATCTAAAAGGAGTATTAGCTGGTAATGGATTCCCTGTATTAGTATCAAAGACAGACTCTGACTTAGAATACTGTTCATCCCAGTCAGTAACGATTGATTTTAGCTGTGGAACTGAACCTGATATAGTATTTAATTGTCCCACCTGTTTGCCCGGTTGTATCTTTAATATACTTCCATTATCAAGGTCTGTTAATATATTATTTTGTAACTTATCATCATCAGTCTGTAATATAACTCTACTTGCTAACTCTACAACTTCTTTTTCTTTTATCTTTGCATCATTAGTCCACATCTGTGCTTCAAAGCCTTCTTCTACAACTCCCACGCCTAAACCTCTGCCTTGTATGCTTCTCCAAGATAAATATCTATAAGGAGACTCTATCTCTTCTGCTGAATGTAATACAATTTGCTTCTGGTCTTTTTCTCCAGCTATTAAGTGGTATTGATTTGAATATTCAAACTCATCAGCTTCTTCGTCAATCATTGTCTTTGGAAAGTTTCCGTGAACTTCATACACAGTAATATATTTAGTAGATGTCTTTGTCTTGTCTTTTCCTACTTGTCTTTGGTCTGATGCTAATTTCATCACATCTTCCGCTTTGACATTCTGATTAAATGCTTTTAATTTCTTAATTAAATCACTAGGGGAGAAATAATGTCTTTCTATAACGACACCATTAGCAATGTCCACCTGATCTGTAATAAGGTTTTTCCACTCTGGAACTTCTATTCTTAACTTACCATTTTCTAAAACCTTTTTAACAAGAAGTCCTCCATATTTAGCCCTCGTCTCAATCATCTCATTCAAAGTGATACCAAACTCATTTTCTTTCATCCACTCATTAACCTCTCTCTGAATTAAGAATGACTTATCAAAAGCTCCCGGATTTTCTGCATAAACATTGATATCTTTAGTGTCTACATCTGTTGCTGTGATGGATGTATTTACCTTAGCATTAACTATATTAAAAAATGGCTTATCTCTTCCTAAAGAGTCCTTACTTCCAGATAAATACCTACTATTTATATAATATTCTATTTGTTTAATTGTCTCAAATTGTGAATATTCAAGCCCATCTACTATACTAACCGTATCATTATAATAACTTCCGATTATGTTATTTGTCGCATCTATTATTCTCTTCATATATTTAATATTATACCACATTATTGACTAGTGGGCAAAGTTTTGTTTTAATTTTCTCTGTATGTTTAATCTTTTTGTAATTTCTTCTATTGGTAATGTCTGTGCTTGTCTTATACCATCAAAAGAATATCTAAGAGCATCTAAAATATGATTCCAGTAATCAATCGGCTCATTCAATACTTTTCCATCTCTGTCTTTCTTAAATGTGTAATTTCTATATTCTTTAATTAAATTAAGACTTCTTTCGGTAATTGACATTCTCTGGTCTTGAATATATGATATACCTTGCATAATACTACCAGCTCCCTTACTTGCCCCTAAGATATTAACTCCATAGCTTCTTATTTCGTCAATACTCTTCGGTTCTGCTAAATCAGCCATCACTAACACCTGATGTTCTTGTGATAATAAGAAATCTGCTATTTGTTTGTTAGACATTCCTTTCTGATATAGGATTTCGTTAGCAATATAACCACCATTATATTCATATAACTCTACAATAGCAGACGGATCGTTAGTGTATCCAAAGTCAAGACCTCTTCTTATAAGTCTAGCTTCGTGAGGTATTTCTTTGATAATCTGCCAGTCTTTATATATCTTTTCTTCAAGCTCCCCTAATTGACCTAATCCATAGACTCTCCACCAGTTAGCCCTGTTCTTTCTTTTTTCTATGGAAGCTACAATACTTTTGTCTAGTGCTTCATTATCAATATATGTCAGTGTAAGTTCTTCCACATCATCTCTATATCCTTTTACTTGTTCATAATACCAGAAACTATTAGACGGATTCCAGTCAAGGAAAATATATTCTTTTGTTCTCATTTCTAGCTGTTCAAATGCTTCAAATGAAATATTGTTAGCTTCATTAATAAATAATCTGTCACGCCTTGCCCCTCTCAATTTATCTCCTGAATCAGCAGAAAAAAATTCTATTTGACTTCCTGTTTCAAAAGTATATGTGGAATTTGTAGCATTACAATTATCTTTTTTAAAATATTTATGGTCTTTCATTATGTTTAAGAAATCCCTCATCGCTCCCTTTCTTAAATGTGGCATACTTTCACTCACCACACTTGCTAATGTAGGAGATGTATCAGATTGAGCAGACGCTATCAAATATAACAAAATACTAATTGTCTTTGATGATGATGTCCCTCCCGGTATAGCCCTAATTCTCTGCGATAAGTTCGCTATCTTCGTCGTTGCTGTTGTTATTATGTATGTCATTTTGTTTAATCTGTGCTAAGTTAATAATCGGTTGTGGTAAATCTTTACCATCTGCCCCAGTATGTTCTGTTCTTTCTGAATAAACATCTTTTCTTAATCTTGTAAGTGAAAACTCTGTTGCTTTGTATTGTATTGTCTTAGCCCCCTTTTCCGGATCATCAAGTAGTCCTTGCATTGCTTTTTCAAGGTTTTTCTCTGCTAATTCCACTAAATTGTGTCTTCTCCTTTTCTCAACTCCTTCAATAAACCATTGAGGTCTTCTACACACTACATTTTCAGAATATTCTTGGGAAAAACCAGCCTTTAATCCTGATTGTGTTGAATTAGAAAATGTCGGACTCTTTGGATCTGTATAATACTTAATATATAATTCTTGTTGAGGGGTAAATATAAATTCTTTCTTTTCTTTTGTCATATAATACATTATATCATTATTTTGTCAATATGTAGTCTAATATTTTATTGTGATTAGATATAGCCTCATCAACCATAGACCTTCCGTGTTTCCTGTAATAAAAAAGTATTTCTGGTATAACCTTGACACTATAACCTTTCTTGGTGGCTCTATACCAAAAATCCCAATCTTCATAACCCCCCATTTTACCAATCTCTTCATCGTATCCCCCTAGTTCTTCCCACATCTTCTTTTTAAACATAGACGCACAGTGTATTCTGTTTGCTGTAACAAAATCTTCAAATCTAGGTTCTTCCATAAATTGATATACACGATCCTGATCGCCAAATGATTTCATATAACAGCTTCTAATATCTCCATTTGTCTGCAATAATCTTTTTACATAATCTTTATCAAGAATATCATCACTATCTAATGGAACTATCCATTCTGTTTCTGCCATTCTAATTCCTGCATTTCTGGCTGCTGAAAGTCCTCTGTTTTCTTGTTTAATATATCCAGATAATCTATCAAAATATTTCATAGCTACACTATCTGTATCGTCCGGTGATCCATCATTGACCACTATCACCTCACAGGGAACACTCTGATTTAATGCACTTTCTATCGCTTCTGCTAAATAGTTAACTTGTTTATAACAGGGAATTATAACACTAACCTTATTTTCTAATTTTGACATATGAATATTTGTCCGCTTTGTAAAAATATCTCTATTTTTACTTTATTAAAATACTTTTCTAATTTTTCTTTTAAACTTTTAACATTGTATTCTCTCAAATGAAAAGGATTTCCACTCGGCTTATCTACATTTGGAGTAGAGCCTATAAA
>JAAZCL010000380.1 GCA_012513315.1 Bacteroidales bacterium
ATCCATTAACTTCTCACTTGCTCTTACCTGAATACTAACGGTTTTGTTCGATATAGCTTCATTAATCATCTTGTATCACCTTTCCTTGAGAGTATTTCTCTATATTTAGCTAACTTATTATTATTAATTCTTTTTCTATAATCTTCTGCCCTAACCTGAACTGGAATACACATCTCTACTATCCTTGAATAAATTCTTTGATATTCCATATTATTACTAGGATTAAAGATATCTTTCCAAGGTATATTCGTCGTTATAATAGTAGGCTTTTGCTTAAGATACCTACTATTTATTACGTTATAGACCTGCTCTTTTGCGTATGCTGTATCCCTTTCAATACCAAGATCATCAAGAATTAATAGTGGGGCATTTGTAAATGAATCGATATACTTGTTTCTATCAAGATTGAACCCCCCTATTTGAAGTTCATTTATAATTTCAGAAAAGTTTCGCATCTTTACGCTTATCATTTCTTTTTCTATGAGATAATTTGCAATACAAGAAGCTAAAAATGATTTTCCACTACCCACTGGCCCAAAGAATATTAGTCCTATATTATCCTCTTTCATTTCACCAAATTGCTTGGCATAGTTAAGTGCTGTTATATACGCATTGGTCTCTTTCCCTCTATAGTCCTCAAAACGATGCGAGTATTGTTTTGGAGATTGGAAACAAGCCTTTTTTATAGATTCTACCTTTAGTAACCTTTGTTGCATTTCAAAAGCTTCTGCCTTTTTTCTTTCGCATAAGCACTTTTTCATGAAAATATGTCTTTCACCAAATAACTCGATAGGTTCAGAGTCAAGCTGTTCACCACACACTTTGCAAAAAACATGACCATCAAGTAAATCTTCTTTTTCCTTGTTAAATGGATACTCCAGTCCATCAATTAAAATAGTTTCTATCATAAAAAGTCTCCTTCGTTGTAATCCTCTAATGTTGGAATATTACTACCAGTATTGGCGATATTTCTATTCCCCTGGTCTTTATGAAACCAACTTAGTATAGTTGCTTGATGGTCTTTATATTCACTACCTGTGCTTTTCAAATAACTAGATAAACGTTCAATATAATTATCCAGTCGATATCCCAACATTGCTTCTAGGTTACTTAGCTCATCATCAGATAAATAAACATTTTGAAAATATCCAAGAGTTGTTTTTCCCTTGTTCAAATCAGTCTTAGTAATTTCAGTCTTGCTATTATTAGTATTAGTTCTTTGTATTTTCTTCATTTCTTGAGATGTAGCATTTACATTTCTTGAGTGTAAATTATTCACTTCTGACGTGTAACTTTTACACTCAGATACAAAAGGAGTCATAAAATCCATCACATAAATTAGATTAGGTTTCCCTAATCCTTGCCTTATTCTTTCTACTAATCCTATATCTTCAAGTTCTTTCATAATTTTCACTGCTGTTTTATTTGATTTGTTTAGAGATTCCATAATCTCTTCAATCGTAAAGATAATGAATACTCTTCCTGCACTGTCACGCCAGTCATTTTTATAGGACAAGTCTGTACGATCTAATAGGCAAGCATAAAGAATTTTCGCATCTGAAGATAGTGTCTTAAATAGGTCATCATAGATTAAAACTTTCGGCAACATGTAAAAACTATATCTTTCTCCATCTCGATTATAAAAATAATCGAATTTCATCCCTCTCCTCCTTTCAAGGCATAAAAAAAGACGACAGAGTTTTAAATTCTATCGCCTTTAATCAGCCTATATAAGAATTTTTATTAAATATTCTTAATCTTTAGGTTTACTGCTTCTATTCCAATAATTATTTTACTAGCAATCAATGGCAAGCCATATGGACTAAATAATAAAGCCAGCATGATAGCCGTTATACCTAGCTCTGTTTCCCCATTAATAAAAGAAGCTAAAGCTCCTACTGCAACAAGCATTGAAATCAAACTTAGTATCCTAGTTCCTATATTAAGTATGAATAGTAATACATATTTAAAAACGCTTAATGTTAGAGATAAGGGAAAAAGAATAATTTTTAAGATTATCTTCATGCTAGTCCCTCACTTGATACACAAAATCACCTTTATAATATATTTCGAAACTTGCTTCTAAGTCCTCTGGAATCTCTCCCTTTCTCGAAAGAAATCCATTCATTATAAATGTTCTATAGCCGTCATACTCATCTATTACATCAAAGCCTAAAAATTTACTAGGATATGCTTCTATAAAGGTTTCTAGTGTCATCTTTTCACCAATAAAGCTACCTACATTGCCACACAAAACATTCTGATAGTTTAGGATATATACATAAGAATCCTCAACAGAAATATCTTGAAGCATAATGTTACCTTCTACCATTTCATTTTTCGCAATATTAACGTATCCATGATCAGTAACTAGAGTAAGACTCATAGAATCGTAATCAAATTTAAAATCAATAATTCTTGCATCATGAAGGCTAAAAGCTGGATCCTTACTTTTTTCTTTTATATACTTCTTCATCTTTTCTCCTTTATTGGTGTGCTTTTTAGAACAATTATCGGTAATAATTACTCTAAAAAGCACACCAATCCATATTTTTGTTTTCTAGTAGAGGGCTTGAAAGCCAGTCACCATCGTTACTATCTGCCGTTATCATAATTATGACACGAGACCCACAACAAGGATCCAGGACACGATCAGTTGACTTAATATCAAGCAATTCACAAAATAAATCTGTGATATGCTTAGGAGTAAGAATAATGCCCAAACTTTGGCCATCACCACCAGAATAAGACATAAACTCCCCATAGAATCTTCCTAGGTAATCCTCCGAGCTTTCTGTGTAAACTATATTTCTATAGATTGAATTATAAAGAAATTCCGCATAGTACTTCAAAGGCGTTTTCCCTAAGTTCTCATTAATTTCGTTGATTCTAGTTGTATCTTTAATAACAGCAAATTGATTTAAAAGTTTGTCTCTTTTCGTTGCTGGCGACACATCGGCTCTTTTTAGATTACTCTCTAAAGCGTCATAAATCTTTTGCCCATCAGTCTTATTCCTATCCCCTGTGAGCATATCAATTCGAAAGTTACCATGTTGAATTTCATTGAGGGCTAGTAGTATCCCTGAAACGACTAGAGGCCTATCTTTATCTTGGATATTGCCGTAATTTCGTAGAGCCTCATTTAATTCTTGAGCATCTTTTAAAATATCTGCTGTTTGTTTTTCATAATTTGTTTCTTCTTTTAAAACTTCTCTTGTATAGTACTCGTCTATGTTTTGCTCAGTAAAGGACACAAAAGTCTCTAATTCTGGTAGTTCAGTTATATAGCCACGTTCATTGATAAAGACAGGGCTTATCTTGTGACGTTTCTCATTGCCTGATACTCCGAGAGCAAATAATTTTTTAAACGATGTATGTTGACTAAGATGCTTGCCATAGTGAACGGCTCCATTAACCGCATAGTTCGCCTTGGAATCTGCATCTTCTAACAACAAACCATCAGCATCTCGCTTCTCGTGATTGCTTAAACTGGCTTTGTTTTCAATAACGATCAAATAATCTTTAACTATTCCTGTATATTCTGGATAGCCTATTTTCATCGTGTCTCGTTTCGAAGCTGACCTTAAGGCCTCAGCAATCTCTTTTATATTGCTCCCTTGTGGGTAAAAGTCTAAGTCTTGTTCTTGCAACATATTATAAACCCATAAATCTGTCACCGCTTCATTTTTATACATATTTTTGTCTCCTTACAACTGCATAATGTTGTTTTTAAAATTACAGTCTATACTCAAGATCAAGGTTTTTATCCCTAAGCAAATTTAACGCTACAACAAACTATCATAGTGTGACTCTAAGCTCCAATTTTGAAATAAAGTTTTATCAAGATTCTATCAGACCATCCACTCAAATTAATAAACAACTTAAAAAAATATACTTAGATCCCCTCTGCTTAAATTAAGCACTAGACACTTCAGGCAACAAACGGTCTCTAAAAATATAGATCTTTAGACTTTTCACGACTTAAAGATTTGTAATCATCTTTTTATTCTTAAACTCTCTTAGACATCAATACTATCGTCTCAACATGTTTTGAGAGGAGTAGATAGCTGTCAAAGGGGATTTTCCATTTTACTTTTTTACTGAATTCTCTTTGAGGGAAGATATCCACTGCGGGCTTGCGTATGTGGGAACATATCCACTATTTAAATAATCTTCATGTGAGTTTATTGTAAAATTTAATACATCAAAAGTACGATGTGGTGCACCTCTTTGTTTTCCAGCATACACCATCTATAAGCATGTAATATTTTGTAAAAATAATTTTAGTACTTTATTTGTTAGTAGATAAAATTTGATTATCGGAGACATTTCACAATGTTATAAATTAACTAAACAATTCGATAGAATCCGTAATATCTTGGTATCAATTAGGCATAACCCATTGTTTTGGTCGAGGGAGTAGGGTGTCATGCCTTGTCGTGTGTGCATCTAACACAGATGTTATGAATTGGTAACTGGTATGTACTGTGCTGTAAAAACCCTCCTGTTCAACTATTAAGTGGGGTTCTATCCGATTCGTTCAATACCAGTAACTAAGTATAGTAATCACAGCATGTTTCAGGATTAACACAAAAGACTGTCTCTTCGAAACCATCAATAAAGCAGTAATGGATACCGTTATCCCAACCAAAAACCTCGGCACCAATAGGTGTACAAAAATATCGCTCACCTTCTTCCCTGGATAATCCTACCCCAGAAGTGTCCAGATTCAATTCGCAAAATGCTATATATATATCCTTCATTTTCTTAATACACCCTTCTTTCAGATTTCTAATCCATCTCCTGTGACATTAATACCACCTGTCTCCAGTTGAATGTTATTTTCGGATCAGGCTGACGACGCACTGAACGTGGCTCGATACGACAGGAAGTACGTCTGTACCGCCTGTCCGTTTACGAAAACATATCGAGCACATTTCAACGTTAGCTTTTAAAATCGTTAATGTGTATCTAGCCTGCAATTAGATAAATCTTCTTATCATCAAAGCAGATTCTTTCTGTGTGATTATAAATCTGTATCATATCTTCCATTCTGTCTATAAACACACGTGTTTCAGGATTGCTGATTTCCGCAAAAGCAGTAATTGCACTCATCTCTATTTCTTTTGCATTTGATTTGATATGCTTACCACTATCCTGTAAGAATTCATCAACCTGGCCTTCCTTAACAAGTGGAATGCTACCAATGAACTTTCCTACAGCCTTGCTTGCAGTTCCGATTCCCTTCAGCACATTTGCTTCTACCGATACTCCGCTTATCTTTTCAAGATAAAGCGAGCACTGGCCAAATAAATCTCTATACACTGACGAAAGCTTTTCTATTTCTTCTTTAATACCAGTGATATATTCTTCCTTAAAATTACCACTCAACATAATCTCCATCATGGATGCCATTGAGAATGTGTATAAGGAAAGTCTGTAGTATTTGAATTTTTTCTGTAAGTCCCTAAGTGTAGAATTCACCTGATTTTGTACAACAACAGGCTTTTTCGAATTAAGCACTTCATCAACTTTTTTCTGGTACCCATTCATATTTTTACGCGCAGTTCTTTGAATATCCAATACCAGTTTATGATTACTAGCCACAAAATGCTCATTATCCCAATTTAGCTTATACTTAGCGATAATGTTAGATAGCGTTTCAACGTCAGCTTCTATCTCAGATTCTTTTTCAATTTCCAAGAATGAAATTATCTGCTTCTGCATTTTCTCAATTTCACCAAGCTTCTGTTCAACAGAGAACAACGCAACCGCCATCATCATTGTAGCCGGATTTATCGCTGCTACAGACTGAGTTGTTGCGGTCAATGGGCCAGCCGACTGGAGCTGTGCAAACTTCGATGCACCATCTGCTGTTTTGAATGCACCCCAGAAATTACCGTTACTAGCAACCTTCAACGTATCTCCAACTGCGGCATTAGCCAATTGATAAAGACCCGTTGTATTAATAGTTGTTGTCTGTGTTACTGTCCTAAGCGCTGGCATTAATGATGATACACCGGCACCAAGCGTAGCCAACTCCGCAATAGGAACACTCAGTGATTTCTGTTCTGCTATATTTGCACGAGCGTCAAATAATAAACCATCTGCAATTTCAATTAATGCTGTTTCTTTTATTTCATCTGACGGTGCCATTTCTGAATTAGGCATTTTTATAATATCTGCCATAATCATTCTCCTTCCTAGATATGTATTAGATTTCATTACATACCTTGTAATTTTCGCGAACTAACTATTCCGCTTAATCCCCATCAATGACTGCATGCAGTTCATCTGCACACGCAGTTATCAATTCCGATTTTAATGCGACACATGTTGTTGCCAAGAAATCAATCAGCTCCGGCCATCTACCTGTATCGTTAAAGTCAACATTCTCTATCTCTACATTTACTGTAGAAGAACGTTTGACACCACGATTCCACCCAATGGCGTAAGGAACTATTTTTTCGATGTTATCTTTTCTTGCAAACATAACATCAAAGATTTTCTTGTTCTTTTCTCTATTCTTAACATCAATCCATATATTTGCACTTAAGGTATGCTTTCTTAATCTCATTGTACAATACAGATTGATGCCACCAATGCCAACGAAGCCATCTAATGTACTTCTCGTTGATGGAGATACATTCGAATATGTACTGTTACCACCGAATGCATCAACAATAACAGGAAGCGCCTTTGTCCAGAACTGCAGCTTCAAATCATCATCCGAAATATCAGATGGAACTACAATTTCTTCAGCACTTGATTCTTCTTCGATCAGCTCTGGCGGAATATCTCTGCCATCATTCACAAAAGAAATATGCAGTAGCTCTTCCATCTGTTCCTGGCTTGCAAACTTGAAATTCCAGCGTTCTTCCATAAAATGAAGAAGTTTTATGCCACGCTCATATATTTTGTTTGCATCCCAATCAGACTCTTTGCTGACCTCAATTTCGGAATGAGAACCGTTATAATACCCACGATTTTTCTTTTCTTCAAAGCTATCATTTTGTAATCTGGAATTGATGCTCTGGGAAAGAGGCAGCATATTACCAAGTGTCGCAGAAAGTGTTTTTATTTCTTCTGCAGTAAACTGTCTGAACTGATTTTTCCAATAAGCCTTTGTTGGCGTCTGAGGAAGGATGTGTTCCACTGTAACCTGGTCCTTTACAACCTTCGTTAAGTCAGCCCATTGCAGTTTTTCGATTTTATATTGAGATATGAGTGAATACTCATATTCATATAAGAAGTATTTCAAATCTCTCCAGCTATAGAAGCCATCGTTTGAAATAAAGCGCTTATTCATTTTTGTTACAAACACCTGAATAGCACTTGGCGCATCGGCATCTGCAATTTCATTCAGAAGTGCTGCCACTTCTGTTAGTTTCATTTCGTTGTTATAAACCTTACGCGCATTACGGTAAAATTCACTGCTCTGATAACTGGACTGGTACATAGCCATACGAAAATCAATAAAAATAAATCTTTCCACAGCTTTATAAAAATTGATTCGTTCTTCCGCTGTAGCGCCGACACTAGGAATCAATGACACTGCTACTAGCGGTCTAAAATAGCCAATACCTATACGGTTAAGTCTACCAATCCATACTTTTTCTTCTTTTGAGATTGTATTGCACTCTTCTGGATAATACGTGTAATACCAGTATTCTGCCGTTTCATTAAGGCTATTTACGTAGTCTGCGATTTCCTTTGGTGCAAGGAAACCTGGCGCCATTTCTACTGCTTCATTTTCCTGAACGTCAGATGGATCATCTGTATCCTCATCATCAACTACAACAGGGATTGTGTCATCCTCCACAGGCGTTTCGTTCTCAGCAAAATTCATAAAAATGGATTTATGGGAGAATTTGCGCAGCAGGAACTTAATGTAATCATCGCCTTTTTTACGAGAATATGAGAAGTACATAATCCAATGCGCTCTCAAAAACTCATCATCAGACAGCGGAGTATTATCATTTCTACCAAGCTGATAATAAACCTCTTTCCAGGCTTTATTTATTTTCTCACGCAGTGCTGCTTCATTAATTTCGTCCAAAATAGAACGGTCATACAATGTAGTAAGGTAAATCAATCTGTTCTTTAGTAACTCCAGATTTGTTAAACGCTTACCTCTATTATTCATTGTTTCGAAGGCAACAAAGACATCGTAGTCGTCTTCAATTTCATGAATGTTGAACATGAATCGAAGTGTAAGTTTTCTATACAGTTCAGCAATACCGTCCATACCACCTTTTTCATAAAAAGCGGTAATTTCTTTATTGAAGAATCGCTTTGCATAAAGCAGGTTCTTTGTATAATAGGTTTCTTTTAACGTTCCACCAAACTTCTCGCCGAATATTTTATGCTTGAGATATTCAGCGCTAGGATTGTCATTCTCATATCCGAAGAGATATGTAATAATAAATCCCTCTGGCGGTCTTTTTCTGCAGATATACTTTGCCTTTATATCTTTCAGATTCTCATATCCAAGATATATATTTTCATCCGGTTTGCTTTCGTTCTCAGGAAGAGAAGCAATAAACTCCACTATTTCATTCAGCAGGATAACAAATGTTGTAAGACGCTGCTGTCCGTCGACAATATGATATGGTCTGAAACCACTATCCAAAAGCCACTTATCATCTGTATCAAGTTTTTTTGCTTCATCCTTGCTCAGAACCTTCATCGATAACAAGCCAGTGTAATGATTTCTATCAGATTGAAGGTTAATCAAATCTTCCCAAAAATCACGCAGCTGTGAATCCTGCCAAGCGTAACCTCTCTGATAATCCGGAATTCTAAATAATTTATTTTGGAATATCTGAGAAAGAGATTGTAACTCATTCATATTCAGATGCCTCCTTACTCTATGTTTTGTAATCTTTCAAGCCACTTCAATATGTAGCCACTTTTAAAGAAATCTAGTAATGCACCATCACAGAAACGCTCAGCTCTTACTGCACCCATAAGAAGCGCAAGCACATACTGTGCATTTAAGCTTGAAACGTCAGCATCTTTCATAGAGTCGGTTCCCCATTCAAGACCATTTTCTTTGAGAATATCCCCATAGCGGGTAAGCTCCATATCTTTATTGCTTTCTTCAAAGGTATAAACATCGTCAATAAAGTTGCTCACCATTTCGGAATACCGCACACAAGGCATCTGTATTGGATGTTCTGGTGTTCCATCGTTTTCTTTATCAATAACCCATTCTCCAAAACTGTCTGTCTGAATCATAGGTATGTATTTTGTCAAAATATCGAATTTACTCATCCTAATCCTCCTCAGTAACATCAATGCCAAATAGTCTCTGGAACTTATCAAAGTTATAAGGGTAAGAGTTATCGCCATCAAATCTTACTGGCTTATGGCCATTACTATATTCAAATTCCAACTCCCACTGTGTTCCATCAAGTACCATGTATCCGAAGCGTTTAGTTGTATAATGTCTTCGC
>JAAZCL010000381.1 GCA_012513315.1 Bacteroidales bacterium
GCTCTATAATCTGCTCCCTCTTTATCCATTCCAAATGCATTCCAAGCTGTTGGTCTGAAAATCTCCTGTTCATCTACATTATGCATACATACAGGAATCCGTAAAATAGATGCAAGCGTAATTAAATCTTGACCAATATGTCCATAGCTTATTGCTCCATGATTGGCACCCCAATTATTCATTACAGAATAAACATCTTTAAAAGCTGGTTTATCAGTGAGTCTCGGTACAAACCATGTGGTAGGCCAAGCCTTATCTGTTCTCTCATTCAACACTTTGTGAATTTCAGATTCAATCTCAACAGTCCATCCTTCAGCTATCTGAATGACAGGGCCTAATCCGTCAACAATATTGATACGACTCATCGTAACAGGCATACCACCTTCTGAAAGGAAGTTAGACGAATAACCACTGCCCCTGAAGTAATCGAGATTGGCAGGATACCATGTTGTAGCTTTTAGGCATTTCTCTACTTCATCTTCAGTAATATCCCAATGTGGTTTCATTACTGGTTCTCCATTTTCACTTTGTTGTCCGGTACCATCCAATGTGGTAGATCCTGAATTGATAAGATGTAAAATTCCGTTTTCAGCCATACCTGTTAGCTTCTTTCCTGTTACACGCTCAACCGCTTCGGGACTCCAGTAGGTGCGAACATCTGAAAATATTTGAGAAGTATTGGTAAGCAAATGTCCAAATAACATAGACACACCATTTAGTGCATCATTTTCTGTTGCAACAGTGAATGCTTCTCTAATACCGTTCCAATCAAAAGAACTATTAAGAATTGCTTCCGAAAAATCACCGTTAGGCATAAAGTCAGTCCATTGGCGTTGACCTTGAAAGCCCGCTACAATTGCATTGTGCCCAATAGACTCTTCTTTAAATCCTAAAGCTTCCAATTTTGGATTACCTATCATCAAATCACGGATAATCAGCGTCATCTTCACAACAAACTCCCAATCTTTATCTTTTTGCTCTCTTGATTTAGCTTTTTCAGGACTATTAAAATCTTCACCTTCGTTAGATTTACAATACTTCTCAGTCCAAGCTAATGCTTTATTATATTCTTCATTATCATATATCTTTTCATTCACTCGGCGAAGAATTTCTATCATATCTACAGCCTCATTGCGCATACCCAAATACTTTTGGAAAAAGTTGTAGTCAACAATTGACCCAGCAATACCCATAGAAACATTTCCAATAGAGAGATAAGATTTACCTCTCATCGTTGCTGTTGCTTGTGCTGCCCGTGCAAATCGCAGAAGTTTCTCTGCAACATCTTCTGGAATAGAGTTATCATCGAGGTCTTGCACATCTTTACCATAAATACCAAACGCCGGTAATCCTTTTTGTGAATGTCCTGCCAATACTGCTGCTAAATAGACTGCACCTGGACGCTCAGTTCCATTAAAACCCCATACCGCTTTCGGATAGTGAGGATTCATATCCATTGTTTCGGCACCGTAACACCAACAAGATGTAACTGTTATAGTAGAACCCACACCTTCGCGTTCAAACTTTGCTGCACATTGTGCACTTTCGCCTACTCGACCAATGGTAGTGTCTGCTATTACGCATTCTACAGGACTTCCGTCACCGTTTTTGAGGTTAGTACTGATTAATTCAGCAACAGAATTTGCTAAATTCATTGTTTTCTCTTCAAGGCTTTCTCTCACTCCACCTTGACGACCATCTATGGTTGGTCGGATACCAATTTTTGGATACTTCTTCATAACTATTATATTTTTATTTTTTTATTTTTATGCTGAAC
>JAAZCL010000382.1 GCA_012513315.1 Bacteroidales bacterium
GGTCTTGCCAAGCCCCACACTGTCGGCAAGAATGCAACCATTATATTTTTCAAGTTTGTTTATAATTGCAAGTGCAGCGTCTTTTTGAAAATTATAAAGCATATTCCAAATCTTGCTTTCCTTAAATCCAGTTGCTTCGTTGGTAAGAACATCTTCCGAAACATCTTCGAGAAATTCATTAAATATATTGTATAGTGTTATAAAATAGATAAAATCAGGGGAATTTTCGTTATACGCTGCTGTAATATTCTCAACAACTTCTTCGGTCACATCCTGAAGCCTACTTTTATCATTCCATAAATCGTTAAACAGCTCCATATATGTGCCTGCAACAGGTGTTTTTGTTTTTTGAACTAAATTATATACATTGTTGCCACGCTCACATCCAAGGTCAACGGTAGTAAATCCATTTACCGGCATATAATTTTTATCATCAAGATTAATAAAGCCCATCATATTGTCACTTGTTACATTAGACTTAAAGATAACCTTTTGACGTATCCAGTCTGCGCATTCTTTAGCAATAGCTTTCTGAGTAAGTTCATTTCTAAGCTTTACTTCAAACTCTGTTCCGTACAGGTTACGCTCTCGATTCAGGCGTGGTATATAAAACTCTCTTTTTTCTTTTTTTGCTTTTTCAGTTGTGAAAGTAGGAGATGTAAAAATAAACCGGAGCTCATCAATACTCTTTAATTCTTGCTTTAATATTTGAAAAGCATAAATAGAAAAACATGCAGCAGCAATGGACAATTTGCTGCCTTGTTTAATTTCTTCAGACAAATCATCTTTTAAGATCTTGTTTTTATTATCGATAAGCTCCATATAATTTTCTCCTACATCTTAATTCTACAAATAAAATGCGGTCTATTCATCAATATCGGGTAGAATCTCCATTATTTGGTCAGGGGTGCAATTTAAACTTCTACAAACTTTCGCAATGATATCCGTTGTCACCGCTTCATCACGGCTTAACTTATTCATTGCATAGCTAGTCAGATTTGCGTCTTTTTGCAAATCCTTCTTTTTCATATCTCTGTCAAGGAGGATATGCCAAAGTTTTTTATAACTTACTGCCATTTGTACACTGCCTTTCTCTCAGAATAGAATACAGGGAATATATGCTAATATAATAACATATAAAACTTGTATTATCAACAATAATTCTGAAAATTCAAACATTTCTATGTTTTTTCGCCTGGTCCGGGTAAGCAGTGTCAAAAATTATAATTATTAATGTAATAATCATCTGAGTATAGACTTAAATCAGATCATAAATAATCCCCTGATAATATCGCATTGATTTATGCAACATTATTGGGGGATTAATTGGAACTAGCTATTTATGGACAAAGATTATGAATGTTGTGCATTCTGCTCCTCGCATATTGTACTGTATTCTCGGTCCCCCCTTTACCCCCGTCGTGGTAGCAAATAAGTTCAGAGGAATGGTCAACGAGAACGCGATTACGCTCGTAATAGATACCGAGGCGATAGTATTCGGAAAGGCTAATTCCAAAATCATGTTGCTGAAACACTTCCCGCGCTCTGTGGATCCATTCAGGTGTCCAACATTTCTCGCGGCTGAAGAAGTGAACCGAATAGGGTGCGACGCTGATAAGTTGAATATTTGGAAATTGTTTTTTAAGGCTAATAACCTGTTCGGCGGCTAAGAGATCAAAGCCAGCCATTGATCCA
>JAAZCL010000383.1 GCA_012513315.1 Bacteroidales bacterium
CTTATAGAGTTAGCTTTACAAATTGGGGCCGATTGTCCATTTTTTCTTTATAACAAACCTGCTTTCGCATCGGGTATTGGAAATCTACTAGAGCCAATCCATCTCGATTTAAGTGGTATGTATTTACTTATTGTAAAGCCCGATGTTTTTATATCCACAAAAGAAGCCTATTCAATGGTATCACCAAAATCGCCTACGTTATCTCTAAAAGAGATTGTTACTAGGCCACTTTACGAATGGAAAGAATTAATGAAAAATGATTTCGAAGATCCTATTTTCAAAAAATATCCCCAAATTTGCAAAATCAAACAACAATTGTATGAACTCGGTGCAACTTATGCTTCTATGAGTGGATCGGGATCTTCTTTGTACGGGATATTTAATAAGAAGCCTCACTTTCAAAAATTATTCAATAATCATTATACTTGGCTTTCATCTTCCAATTCAATTGATTAAATAGTAAACAGTAGGATATAATTAAAGATAACAGTAAGAATGAATAAAAAAACAATATGCACTGTCATAGCAGCTTTTATAATTGTTGCCAGCCTCTCTGCTCAGAGAGTTTTTATGCCACAAAAATTATACAAATTCGAATCTATAGCTGTGCAAAAACCAATTTTATTGGATAGTACCAACCTTACACAAACTAAGTTTACAGAAGATTTACTACTCTCATACTCAGTATCATTTCCTGAGCAAGAAAGATTTAAAACAGAACTTATCCCCGATACCTCAGGCTTCTTCTTTCTTCCAAAAACTAATAACGGTAATGAACTGCAGCTCATTTCATTTTATCTCAATGGCGATGGATATGGAAAGGGTAAATTGGTTGTTACTTCTCCTAACCCGCTAGAATTATGGGTAGATGACGTAAAACGTGCCACAAAAACGCAAGTAAACGATAGTCTCCACCAATCAGGTTCAGTAGATGCCGGATTAAATGGGTTTACCAATAACTCTAGGGTGATAATCAAAGTATTAACTTCATCCGAAAACAAAACTACTCCGGCTGTTAAAATTGAAGTGAAACCCGATGAGGCTGACTCTTTACTGAATTACACATTTAATAACAGTGGCCATAGACGCATCAATATTAAAGATATAATGGAAGGCCAGCGTGTAAGTAGCTCAACTATATCACCAAGTGGTCGTTTCATTTTACTAAGTTTAAGGGAAACACTACCTGGAGGCAATAACAATAATTTCACTGAAATATACGATACTAAACAAAAACGAACAATCCTTTCCGAAACTTCCAATAGATCTCAGATTCAGTGGATGCCTAAATCAGATATTTTATTCTATATTGATGACAGTAACGGCGATAGATCTGTAATCACTTTAGATCCACTAACTAACGAAACCGTAGTATTGGCAAAGGGGCTTCCAAAAGAGAACTTTTATATGGCTCCCGATGAAAAATCTGTTTTCTTTTCATCAAAAGAAACTATCAGTGCTACTAGCCCTGCTGGTTTAAAGCGTTTGGTTGGCATAGATGACAGACAAACTAATTATCGAGACCGTTACTTTCTTTATCGCCATTTATTTGACACGGGGCTAACTCAGCAGTTAACGTTTGGTAAGCACACAGCCTCTCTCAACGATGTTACAGAAGATGTAAAACATCTACTTTTTACTACAACTGAAGAAGATTTAACTGATCGCCCTTTCCGCAAAAACTCATTATTTATGCTTAATCTAGAAACAATGAGTGTGGATACTATCTGGAAGGATCAAACTTATATCTATTCGGCTCAATTTTCACCTGATAATAAAAAGTTGTTACTACATGGTGCACCCGAAGCTTTTAATGGAATAGGACTTAATATAAGTGCTAACCAAATTGCTAATAGCTACGATACTCAA
>JAAZCL010000384.1 GCA_012513315.1 Bacteroidales bacterium
TGCTTTAACGAAGCTCTGCCGAATGAAATATTTAGAAAGCGCTCCAATAACAGAGTTGAGGGTAAAGCAATAGTTGAGCTTCCAAAACATTGGAATGCTTCGGAAACTCATTTTTGGTTATATGCATCTTCTTGGGACATGATGCATAACTCAGATAGTGTTTACATTTGAGCTAACGTACAGCCATTACGGTAAGCAAAATAAGAAATGATGTTTTATAAAAAAACATTTGAAATTACAATTTTACAAAGCATATAACAAGCTTCTTTATATACAGCACAAATAATAATGATCTTGGCGTAAGCAAAACATATATTACCCCTCAAATAAACCGAGCAGAAAAAATAAAAGTTATTTTTACAACTGCTATGGAAAAGAAGAAAAATATTACATCGAAAATCAAGGCTGAAATAGTTTTATCCTTGTTGCGTGGAGAAGATATTGAGCTTATTAGCCGTAAATACGGCGCAACTCTGTCAGACATCAATCATTGGCGTGATCAATTTATCAAGAATGGTATTGAAGGGTTTAAGCGTAAACCGGACGATTCAAAGCTGAGTGCTGCCGAGCGTAAGATTGGGCAATTGCAGATGGAGCTTGAACTCACAAAAAAAAAGAACGAATTAACAGCAAAGCTAAAAAGGAGATGATCTCCATGCTGATAAAGGAACGCTATTCATTAACTGGCAAGCCGTATCCAAAACGTCTGATATTCAAAGTTGTTGGTTACAGCAGTAGCACTTGGTATGAAAACCCTACTCCCAAAACAGGCAAGCGAGGCAGAAAGCCCAAGCCCAGTGATAAAGAAGTTTTATTGGAAATAAAAGATGAAATCCAGAACAGCAAGTTCAATTCAGAAGGCTATATGAAAGTGAAGAAGCGAATGGAAAGGAAGTTAAGCTCACTTATAGCGGGCAAAGCACGTGTTAATCGTATCATGCGCGAGAATAACCTGCTTAACCCCAACAGGAGGTCCAGCAAATCTAGCAAGCGTGAACATGACGGTACCATTATCACCGATTCACCTAATTTAATATTATTAACGATATGTTTTTAAGTTTTTACAAGCGTCTAATTTATCGGTTTCCCCTCTTTTTTAATTTCAACAACTTTGGTTGCAACTGCATATTCATCGGGATAAATTTTGCTGCCCATTTCATTTGCCCATGCTTGTGTAAACTCGGCACCAACAAAAATTATTATTGCTGAATAATATATCCAAGTTAGGAAAATTGCTAGGAATGCAGCAACTCCGTATACACTACCTACGTTTGATAAACCAAAATAGACTGATATTCCCCACTGACCAACCAGAAAGAGTACAGTTGTTACTATTGCACCAACTATCACATCTTTAGACTTGATTTTAGCATCGGGAAGCATTTTAAATATTAATACAAAGATGAATGTGGTGACTCCGATATTGATTATTGTTCCAATTATCTTAACAAACACAAGAGCAACATCTTGGAAATCTGCCATTATCCTGTCGGTGAAGTTGGTTATGAAATTTGTGATAGTAAATGTTACCAACAACAGGAATGCCAATACCAGTATTATTGAAAAAGAAAGCAACCTGTTCTTGAGAAATTTGAGCCATCCTTTTTTGGGTATGGGTTTGATATGCCAAATGACATTGAGTGAGCTTTGCAATACTGCAAATATTGTAGTTGCTCCAAACAATGTAACGCCAAGACTTATAA
>JAAZCL010000385.1 GCA_012513315.1 Bacteroidales bacterium
CTGTCATTTAATATCTCATTAGATTGAACTAAAAAATCAAGTACCTTCATCTTTTTTCAATATTCATTATTGAATACAAAAGTACATCAATATTTTTAGTTCAGCAATCTTGTAACCTTAACGGGCTAACTATTATTTTTTATCGGGTATGATCCAAAGATATATGGTTTTGCCGTCAACCGAAATCTTTTTGTTTGGTTCCCAGTCGCCCATATCAAAGGCATGTGACACAATACGACTGCCAGGTTTCATTTCTGATTGAATCTTTGGTCTTAGCTTCATATTAACATCGGGAAGCAAGTAGAGCGCTAAAACATCGGCTTTGCTAAAATCGAAATTAAAAAGATCGTCTACGTGGAAAGTTACTTTATCTTTTACCTTTGCTTCTTCGGCATTGGTGTTGGCTTCCTCAATTCTTACCGGATTCAGATCAACCCCAATTCCTGTGGCACCATATTCTTTTGCAGCTGTGATAACTATACGTCCATCACCACAGCCTAAATCATACACCACCTCACCTTTTTTTACATCTGCTAATTCCAACATCCCAACTACAACCTTCTGTGGAGTTGGCACATAGGGTACATCTAAAGCTATATTCTGAGCATTTAATTGTAAACTGCCTAATATGAAAAACAGAATTAGAGAATAATTAAATTGCTTCATAGATTTTATTTTTAAAATGTTATTGGACATATGCCGGGTAAAGAATCTTATTGATAAACAGATGATTGCTTTATAATGTTTAAAGAAGAGTAAACTATTTTTGAAGAAAGATTCCTTTGTTTTTGAAAGGAAATCTCTTTGTTTCAGAAAAAAAATCACTTATTTTATAATATAAGCCCACTACATTTCCAAAAAAACGCAGTTTAATCATTAGTGAAGATTACTTCATTTCACTCTTTTTTAATTTATTACTCCTTCCAAACACAAGAGAGAATATCCAGCCTGTAAATAACACTGCTACACTTACTAGTGATCCTATTCCGGTATAACTTAAACTTGAATACAACATATAACTGCAGAAAGCTATAAAAAGAATTGGTGTAAGTGGATAAAGGGGCACTTTAAATGGTCTTTTTATATTGGGATGTTTTTTACGTAAAACGAAGAGGCTTATACCTGTAGATAAAAAAAAGAACCAAAAAACAGGAGCTGTAAAATCGACCATCGATTCAAATCCTTTTCTTGTGAATGCTCCAAATAACACCAATATGATGGCAATAACTCCTTGTAATATTAATGAGTTTATGGGTGCAGATTTTTTTCCATTCCATTTCCCTAAAAACGATAGTGTTTTAAAATCCTTGCCAAGTGCATAATTAGATCTAGCACCGGTAAAAATAGTTGTATTAAGAGAGGTTAGAGCAGATAAAACTACCAGCAGACCTATCAATACAACTCCTCTATCGTCTAAGGTCTCACTCATCATATCAACTCCCACAGCATCTGAATTAGCTATTCCTTCAAGACCTAAAATGCGTAAAAATGAAATGTTTATTAGTAAATATAGTGAGGTTATTAAAACTATACTTGCAACCAATACAAAGGTCATTTTTTTGCTTCCACTCTTTAATTCTGAAGAGATATATGCAGCTTCGTTCCATCCACCAAAGGTGAGTAGTACAAATATTAACGCAAGGCTTATAGCAGATGTTAAAGAGGGAGTAATTTGAGATGGATTTTCACTTATGGAGACGGTAGCTGAAGGTTCCGCAGTTAGACCAATAATCACTATTATAAGGATGCCTATGAATTGCAGAGATATCAATAGCTTTTGGATGCCTGTGCCAAACTGTATTCCTAATATATTAAATAACGAAAGTAGAATGATAATTGTTAGTGCATAATATGTTGAGGAGAATGCACCGAGAGGAAGAAGTTGAGTAAGATAATCCCCGGCAATATATGCTATTATGGCTATAGACCCGGTTTGAGTAACAGTTATACGTGCCCAGGCAAATAAAAAAGAAAACCGTTTACCAAATGCTAGTTTTAGAAAATTATAGTCGCCACCAGCATGAGGAAATGAAGAACTCAATTCTGAATAACAAAGAGCTCCAATTATTGAAATAATACCACCTAATATCCAAACTCCCAAAAACCAATATTCAGAAGGTGTATTAGACGCTACTACCGAGGGTGTTCTGAATATTCCGGCACCAACCACAATTCCAATTATTAATACTATTGCATCAATCAGTCGTAATGTTGGCTTAGGTGCAGAAATTGGATTAGGCATAATAAAATGTTATTTTAAATTATGGCAAAACAAGTAAATTGTGTTTTGCTTACGTAGTTACCTCAAAATCAAAGATATTAATATGAAATAATTATCATGCATCATTTTTAGTTTTTTAAGAGGATTATGTTAATATCAAAGCATAACCTAAGCATAAATAAGGCATAACGGAAATGAACAAGTCGAATATATTATGTGAGCTTTTCTGTTTTTAAGGTGTAAACTTCTCAAATGTATTATCGTTGTAATAAATAATTATTTGAGTGATTTTTCGGTCATACTTTTTTACCACTTCAAACGGCTTATTATCTGAGCTTTGCGATTCGTTTATAGTATCTTTAAACTCAAAACCTTGGCTTTGTTTAATTTTGTCAGCACTTTGGTCGTGATTTTCGTTCTCTTGAAGGAACAGATCTGGTTCTGTTTGACGAGATTACATATCAACTCCGCTTTTATAAATATTACCACTTCCTTTTATTAGCCAATCAGGATTTATATAATCCATTACCTCCAAGATCTTTGTAACTACATCTAGGCTGGGATTATTTCTGCCATTTAATATATGAGATATCACAGCTCTATTAATATCTAGGCTATCAGCAAATTTAGCCGGTGTGAGATTCTCTTTCTCCATGATAAGCCGTATTCGGTCTTTCATAACGTTTATTTTTAGGAGTAGTTATACTTATGTAAATGTTAATCCTTATAAAAG
>JAAZCL010000386.1 GCA_012513315.1 Bacteroidales bacterium
AAGCATATTCTTGAGCTCAAGATCTTCAAGAAGTTTAATTACGAGATTATATTGCTTCTCGACTTCATTTTCTGAAATAATACCTTCTTTAACAAAATCAAATGCCAATTCTAACTCTTCTGAAGCAGACTTTACTTTATTATATGAGTTAATCCAAAACTTCAATTCCCTTATTATCTTCATCTGCGCTTCGGCAGATTCAGTGTTATTCCAGAATTCTGGTGATTGAGTACGAAGTTCTTCTTCTTCTAATTGAATATTCTTCGAATCGATGTCAAAGATACCCCCTCAGCGCCGACTCGCGCTCCAGCACATCTTTAAGCTGGTCTGCAGTAATCATAATTTGTTGTTTTAATATTTGATTGGCAAAAATAGATAAAAGATATGGAATTTGGATTACAATTTATATATAAGTTGTTCTTATTGTTTGACAACTTGAAGCTTATCGCCAGTCTTTAACACATTCCCTAATTGTGGATTCCAAGAAATTAAATCTTCTACTGTGCATTTGTATTGTTTCGAAATTGAGTATAATGTCTCGCCCATTTTAACAGTATGAACTTCCATAGGGGTTGGTATAAGAATAGAGTCTTCTCTTAAAATAATGTCAGAATTGAGCTCTGTAGAACTTTTTTTTTTATATCGTTTCTTTTTTTTAGGATGGTTTAGTGTATGATCAATTGAATAGTTATCTGTGTTGTTTTTCGAATCGTTATTTACATTAGACACCGATTTAGAAGTAGATTTATTTTGAACAATTATTAAAGTAGGAGATGGAGGCTCTGGGTCAGAATTAATAGTTTTTTGAGTACTATAAGTGTTTTCGTTAATTTTGCTTACTTCTAAAACTCTGCCTCCTCGCAGATATCTAGATGAATAGTAAGGTTCTGTAGAAGATGATATAATAACTCCACTGGTGGTAGATGAATGAATGAATTTGAAATTATTATTAGGATACATTTCAGTTACAATACCAACATGACCTACACGTCCATTCCTACTTCTACCTTCAAAGAAAACGAGATCTCCGATTTCTAAATCTTCTTTTTTTGCAATTGTTGGAAACTGTCTGTCTTGCCCCGGAGAACTTGAATGAAGTTTATAACCGAAGTTGCTGAAAACAAATGATGTAAATCCAGAGCAATCGAACGAATTGGGCCCTTTTCCTGAATATCTATATGGTTTGCCAAGATGTTTTTTACTGTATGCAAGAATATCATCTTGAATTGTTGATGTGCTTTTAGTTGACAGAGTACTCTTACTTATGCCACATGAAGCAAATATAAGAGATAATAGTATAAATGTGAATGCTTTATAGCTAACCCTGATAGGTAGATAATTCAATGACATAATAATTCTTGAATGGATCACAACTACAAAAATAGGTAAAAGCTATGCTATAAACCAAAAAATCAGACTTAATTTAATAAAATGAATATTTTCTTTGGAAAATATTATTCCGAACATTAAACTGTTAACTACGTTATTATATCTTTATAGAAAGATTAAAGATTTATTCAGTTAAAGAATATTATTTTTGATTTTGGTGGTGTTTTAATCGACTGGAATCCAATGTACCTTTATGGAAATGTTTTTAAAACAGAAGAAGAGATGAATTATTTCTTAGAGAATGTATGTAGGTATGATTGGAACGTACTTCAAGACGCAGGTAGGTCAGTTTCTGAGGCCACTAGGCTACTACAAAAAGAACATCCAAAATTTAGCGAGCAAATTTCTTATTATTATGGGAGATGGGAAGAAATGCTTGGAGGTACTATTGATGAAAATGTAAAGTTAATAAAGCCTCTCAAGAAAAGATATAAGCTATATGGTCTCACCAATTGGTCGGCTGAAACACTGCCAATTGCAATGGAAAAGTATAGTTTTTTTAAGGATTTAGATGGTATTGTTGTTTCAGGTGACGAGAGAGTTATTAAACCAAATCCTAAAATATATGAAATTTTACTTAACAGGTATAGTATAGATGCAGAGTCTTCTCTTTTTATAGATGATAATGCGGACAATATTGAAACCGCAAATAAAATGGGATTTAAAAAAGTTCACTTTACAGATAAAGTAAATCTGGAGCAATTATTGAAGTCAGAAAAGATTTTATTTTGAAATGATCGTATATACAATTTAACTTTTAATTTTCAACTGACTTATATATTCTTATTACCTTTGTATTTAAGAAGAATGTGGATAGATTTGAACTGCTTGCAACCACTGAAAAAAATGCTAAAACGATTTCCGCATTTTCCTCTATACATATTTGCTGCAGTTCAAACGTTGTTTACTTACATTATTGTTAAATGACGTTTTCTTTTTTAGAAGAGAACATAAAAATTATATTAAATGAGTTATTTATTTACTTCCGAATCGGTGTCGGAGGGACACCCAGATAAAGTTGCAGATCAGATTTCTGATGCTTTACTTGATGAGTTTTTGGCATATGATCGTAACTCAAAAGTTGCCTGCGAGACACTGGTAACCACTGGACAGGTAGTTCTTGCTGGTGAAGTTAAGTCAAAAGCCTATGTAGATGTTAGTGATGTAGCTAGAAACGTTATAAGGAAAATTGGATATACTAAAAGCGAATATGGATTTGAGGCAAATTCGTGTGGTATTTTTTCGAGTATACACGAACAATCAGACGATATAAACAGAGGGGTAGATCAAAAGTCTGATCCAATGGATCAAGGTGCAGGTGATCAGGGTATGATGTTTGGTTATGCTACGGATGAAACCGATAACTATATGCCTTTATCTTTGGATCTAAGTCACGCGTTATTAATTGAACTTGCACATATTAGAAAAAATGAAATTGAGTTGATGCCTTATTTGCGTCCCGATTCTAAATCGCAAGTTACAATTGAATACTCAGAAGATGGGACACCTTTACGTATAGATACTATTGTAATTTCTACACAGCATGATGATTTTGAAAAACCTAGGAAAGAAGGTGAAGAAGCATCACTAGAGGCAGATGAAAGAATGAGATCGCGTATTGAATCTGATGTGCGTACTATATTAATTCCTAGAGTAAAAGCTCAATATAAACGTAGAAAAGGAGTGTTGATGTTATTTGATGGAGACATAAAATATCATGTTAATCCAACAGGTAAATTTGTTATTGGCGGTCCTCATGGCGATACAGGTCTCACTGGAAGAAAGATAATTGTTGACACTTATGGGGGAAAAGCGGCTCATGGAGGTGGTGCTTTCTCTGGAAAAGATCCTTCTAAAGTTGACCGCTCTGCTGCATATGCAGCAAGACATATAGCCAAGAACATGGTGGCAGCTGGTGTTTCGTCTGAAGTGCTTATTCAGATTTCTTATGCAATTGGTGTGGCAGAGCCCATGAATATATATATAGATACTTATGGAAAATCTAAGATAGATTTAACGGACGCAGAAATTGCAAATAAGATAAAACTTCTATTTGATTTAAGGCCTAAAGCCATAGAGCAACGATTGAAGCTACGTAATCCAATCTATTTTGAGACTGCTACTTATGGCCATATGGGAAGAGAATCTAGAATAGTGAAAAAAGAGTTTAAATCTCGTTATATGGATCATCCAATACAATTTGAAGTAGAATTATTTACATGGGAAAAGTTGGATTTTGTAGACAAAATTAAAAAGGCTTTTAATTTAGATTGAAGTAATACATATTTCAAAGGAAAGAATTGTAAATTTGCCGGAAAGAGAGCAAAACTGTGCCTTATTTAACTTCGGAAACTATAAAAGATTCAGTCTCTATTTATTTGAGGGAAGAGGATATTATTCCACAATTAGACTCAATAAAATGGAGTTTTGGGCATTTTGAATATTTGCCAACTACCAATAATGGAATACTATTTAATGATTCTGTTATTGAAAACTCATATTCATTAATCTCAAAAGGAGTGGAAGGGGCACTTCATACCTTTCCAGTGCAGGTTGGTAGTGTTTTCTTTATAATATTTCTCTTATGCTTTATAATATTCTCTTTTTTGTTTAGTAGAGAGCGAACAGCCTTAACGGGAAACTTTAATACAATAATTTCTTTGAAAAGCAGGCAGTCGACAGCTTACAAAGAACAGGTTACAACCGCAGAAGTTTGGGGAGAATTTTTTATGATCTTTCAAACTATGCTCCTTTTTTCAATAGTTCTGTTTACATTCTTTTGGGGAAACGATTTATTTATACTTACAAATAGAAGATTTATAATAAGTTTTCTTCTGATTTTACTCCTTTTATCTATACTTCTTGGTTTCAAGTTCCTTGTTTACAAGTCTATATCAAGCTTCTTCCTTCAGTATGACATCAAAAATTGGATAAATAGGTATTTTAGATTACTGGAGTTCCTAGGCATTATTTTATTTTTACCAACAATAATATATGTGTATATGCCTGAAATTAGGAGCGTTATGCAGTTGGTGGTAGTTCTAATTATCATAATAAGTAGGCTTATTGTTATCATAGAACTCTATAATATTTTTGCTAAAAATAAAATAGGCAGTTTTTATTTTTTTGCGTATCTTTGCGGAACTGAAATTGCTCCTTATTTAATTTACTATAAAGGGGTTGTTTTATTAATAAGTATAGTAGGAAATAATATTATATGAGTACTCGTAAAGTAAAGAATATTCTTATATCCCAGCCAAAGCCAAGTAGCGAAAAGTCTCCCTATTACGATATAGCGGAAAAGTATAATCTTGAGTTGCATTTCTACCCTTTTATTAAGGTGGACCGTCTTTCTGTTAAAGAATTTCGTCAACAAAGAATTAATATTTTAGATTTTACGGCAATTGTATTTACCTCAAGAACCGCAGTAGATAAGTTCTTCTCTATTTGTGAAGAGATGAAGATAGTGATACCTGAGGATATGAAGTATTTCTGTATTTCAGAGACAGTTGCACTTTATCTTCAAAAATATATTGTTTATAGAAAAAGAAAAATATTTTTTAGCCAGTCAGGAAAGATAGAAGGACTTAACAATCCTTTTACAAAACACTCAAAGGAAAAGTTTCTATTTCCAGTTCCTGAAGAGCATAACGATGAAGTGACCCAGTTTCTAGATAAAAAAAAGCTCAACTATACAAAAAGTATAATGTATAGGACTGTAAGTGCAGATTTTCCCGCAGACGAGAAAATGGATTATGATATGATAATATTTTTCAGTCCTCTTGGAATTCAGTCTTTAGTGAAAAACTTTCCAGATTACAAGCAAGGTGATGCAGCTATAGGCTGTTTTGGTAGCACAACTGCAAAGGCAGTAGAAGAAGCTGGGCTAAGACTTGATTGTGAGGCTCCACAGCCAGAATATCCCTCTATGGTAGCTGTCTTGGACGCGTTTTTAAAAGAAAATCATAAGAATCACAATAGTTGATATTAAACTCTTTATTTATTTTTTCTCCTAAAGTCTGATATTAGATTTCAAAAAGGATTATCTTTGTTAAAGTAATTGCTTTCGTTGGAATGCTATTATTTATGAGCAACATAAACAACTATAAGTTTAGAAAAGAAGAGAAAATTGTCGGTGAAAACAGGATTGACTCTCTTTTTAACGAAGGAAAATCTTTCGTAGCATTTCCATTGAGAGTAGTATTTCTAAAGACTGAACTTTCGTTATCATCACCTATATCGGTTCTTGTCTCAGTACCCAAAAAGAGAATAAAGTCTGCTGTAAAACGCAATCGAATAAAAAGACAAGTTAGAGAAGCTTACCGATTGAATAAACATTATCTCGAAGCTCTTACTGAAAGTATAGACCATCATTTGGATATTGCTTTTGTGTTTGTAAGAGAAGATTTAATGGAATATTCAATAATTGAGAAAGGTATGAGAAAAGGTTTAACTGAAATAGCCAATCGATTATCCTGTAATAAAAAAGAATGAAAATAATTACTATTATCAGCCGATTTGTTACATGGCTTTTGCTAATCCCCGTCTATATATACAGAGGAGCTATATCACCACTCCTACCTCCCTCATGTCGTTACACGCCCACTTGTTCGCGATATGCGATAGAAGCATTAAAGAAGCATGGACCCATAAAAGGTTCATATTTATCAGCTAAAAGAATATTAAGCTGTAATCCATGGGGTGGTTTTGGATATGATCCAGTTCCTGAACCTACAAAGAGAAAAAATTTTACCAAAGCATAGGATTTAATTACATATGGAAATTTACGATGTTCACACACATAAAATTTATTCAGAAGATAATGATGATCCCTATCATTCATGTATCTTCGATGTTTACTCCCTTGAATTTGAAGTAGCCAAAGAACTTCACCAACGACATTCTTTTTCGTGTGGTATTCACCCGTGGTATTCTGAAGATAGCGACACTCAAATGGCATATCTAACCGAAATAACATCAAATCCACGAATAGTAGCCATTGGTGAAACCGGATTAGATAAATTAAAAGGACCTTCGTTTGAAGTACAAGCTCCTGTTTTTAAAAAACATATCGAGATATCTGAGAAACTTGGCAAACCTGTAATTATTCACTGTGTTAAAGCATGGGATGAGTTACTGAAAATAAAAAGAGATACTGAGCCCAGTCAACCATGGATAATTCATGGATATAGAGGAAAACCTGATTTAACTAGAAGGTTGATAGATGAAGGCTTTTATTTTTCTGTAGGGGAGAATATTAATGTTGAGTCAATGCAAGTTATACCTCTAGACAGGCTGTTTTGCGAGACGGATGAAGGTGATATGTCAATTCATGAAGTATATTTACAAGCATCTAAATCGCTTAATATCGATATCGTGGAGTTTGCGAATGTGATTTCAACAAATGTGCATAAAATGTTTCCTACTATTCAATCTCCTAAACCATACTATCCTGAGCTTGAAGAAGAGGAAGATTAAATCATTTTCTTCCAAAATCGGCTGGAATTTCACCCCATTTCTTAGTCTCCCATTTAATAATTTTATTGGAGTATGAATTTTTTTCGAGCCATTTCTCAGCACGATATATCAAATCAAAAATAGCGATGTTCTTGTCTGTCTTCTCTAGTTTAGTATTGCATTTTTTATTTTCTACCCATTTAATTGCATTCAAGCTATCAGAATAAATTGGTTCACTTTTGCCATTTTTATTTAAAAGAGCAAGAGCATGCACTATTGCTAAGAACTCTCCTATATTATTGGTTCCATCTTCGAGCGGTCCGATATGGAAAATTTCAGTATTATCAGCAACATACACCCCTCGATACTCAAGTAAACCAGGATTGCCACTACATGCTGCATCAACTGCGATACTCTCGTAGATAATACCTTTTGCAGGAGATGAAATACTTTTACTAGTTTGCACCTTTTTTGATTTTAAATGCTTCCAAGGATTATCACGGAATGCTTTATTAGCTTCCTCAAGAGATGAGAAAGATTTATATTGTGCGCTCTCATAACCAAACACCTGTGCTTTGCACTCATCCCAATTGGTGTATATTCCTGGAGTTACACCTTTCCAGACAACGTAATATTTTTTTTTAGCCATTGTTCTATACTATCACAACGATTCTAAAATATAAGGTGTAAGCTCTTCTGACAAATCGGGATTAGTAGATTCGTCAATTGCTACTATACTATCTACTATGAACTTTGTGTATCCACGCCATGGTATGGCGCCAAAATATTCTTTATAATGAAGTTGCACGTTTTTTCCACTGGAAATCATTAGTATTTTAGCAATTTCTTCATCCTCCACTGAGAAATCGAACTGATTCGATTGTAATCCCCCTGGCTTATCGGCTCGAAATCCTGATTGTATAAGTTTTCCTTCGTACGTTTTAAATACAACTCCTTTGTAAACAAGATAATTAAGCTCACCAGACTTAACTCCGGTGCCGAAAACATAATAATATCGAACATAAATAAATGTAATGAGGCCCAATATCAATATGCCTAAAAACCATATTAACCATTTTCGATTTCTTCTCTTCCTGGGTTTTAAATCATCCATAATATTATTTAATTAGAGAGCAAAGATACCTCTTATTTTGACTTTTTCTGAATTTAAACTATATTTGTTATCTGGTAATAAAGCATCAAATTATTACAGTATATTAAAATTGTATTGCCATGTGTTCATATACAAATTTTTAATTCGAAAACCTACACCCACAATAATATAATTATATTTAATAGAAATGAGAAAATATTTAATGATCTTTTCGATTCTGATAATCTCGATTGCAGTTTCGGCACAGGGTACCTATAATTTCAATGTAATTAAAGAAAACCCAATTACATCTGTAAAAAACCAATCTAGCACTGGTACTTGCTGGAGTTTCTCGGGAGTAGCACTTCTTGAGTCTGAGTTGATAAGGATGAATAAAGGAGAATTTGATCTATCAGATATGTATATCGTAAGAAAAAATTATGAAGATAAAGCAAAAAAATATGCTCGTCTTCATGGCAGCATTAATTTCTCACAGGGAGGATCATTTGCAGACGTTGTAGGGACTATAAATGATTTTGGAATTCTTCCTGAAGATGCTTACAAAGGGTTAAATTATGGCTCCGAAATTCACGATCATAGTGAATTAGACAAGGTCTTAACAGGGTATATGAATGGAGTAATTGAGTCACGGAACTTGACACCCGTTTGGTTTAATGGGTTTAATGCAATACTTGATAGTTATCTAGGAGAAATACCAACAACTTTTATTTACGAAGGAAAAGAATTCACACCAAATTCATTTGCCGAATACTTAGAATTAAATCAAAACGATTATGTTTCCTTAACTTCATATACACATCATCCTTTTTATAAAGCTTTTCCTGTTGAAGTACCTGACAATTGGCGATGGGCGCTATCATATAATCTTCCGATAGATGAATTTATGGATGTTATGGAAAAGGCTGTAATGAATGGTTATACAATTGCATGGGCATCTGATGTAAGTGAAGCAGGCTTTTCTAGATCAGGAATAGCAGTTGTGCCTGATGAGAATTCTCCCATGAATGCAGGTAGTGATCAAGAACATTGGTTGGGTCAGTCAACCCGAGAGCGTGATGCAAGTTTAAGGTCACGTGTAGGAATAGATATGTTGGCAGAGAAAGCTATAACTCAAGAAATGCGTCAAGAAGCTTTTGATAATTATCAAACTACTGATGATCATGGTATGCAAATTTATGGAATTGCCTCTGATCAGAATGAAAATAAGTACTTTATGGTGAAAAACTCATGGGGTGATACTGGTCCTTACAATGGTTTGTGGTACGCTTCTTTCCCTTTTGTTAAATATAAAACTATGAGCATAGTGCTTCATAAAGACGCTATTCCTGCAAATATTGCTACTAAACTTGGATTATAAGCTATTATTGGGTTGAAAAACATGAATATATCAGAACTTTATTCCATTTTTTGCAATTATCCAAAAGTAACCACTGACTCAAGGATGTGTATTAAGGATTCTATTTTCTTTGCTTTGAAAGGAGATAGGTTTAATGGTAATTTATTTGCGGAAGAAGCTATAGCATCTGGTTGTGCTTATGCTATAGTGGATGAGTGGGATGAAGTAGAAGTCAATGATCGAATAATTAGAGTTGATAATGTACTTAAAACATTACAACAGTTGTCAAACTATCATCGTAAGAAGCTTAAAATTCCTATTATTGGTATTACCGGTACAAATGGTAAAACCACAACAAAAGAATTAATATCAATATCACTTTCACGTGAATTTAAAGTTGCATCCACTCAAGGTAACTTTAATAATCATATTGGTGTTCCATTGACTCTGCTTTCTATGAATAAATCGCATGAGATAGGAGTTGTTGAAATGGGCGCGAATCATCAGGGAGATATAAAAGAGTTATGTGAGATTGTAGAGCCAAATTATGGAATCATAACCAATGTAGGTAGAGCTCATCTCGAGGGGTTTGGAACTTTCGAGAATGTAATCAAAACTAAATGTGAGCTTTATGATTATTTGCGAGAAAATGAATGTAAAGTATTTGTAAATCAAAATAATTCAATTTTATATGATCTATCTGAGGGAATGGATCGCATTTTATATGGTAAGAACGATCCCTCTTTATTCGCGTCTGGAACAATTGCAAATGCAAACCCTTTTTTAGAATTCGATTGGAGTTTTTTTGATAGCTCATACCGTGTGAAAACCAGACTTGTTGGAGAGTTTAATTTCGACAATGCAATAGCAGCTGTTGCAGTATCTAAATTTTTTGGTATAAATGCCGAACGCATTAGCTCATCACTCGAGGAATACGAGCCAACTAATTATCGATCTCAGTTCATGAGAACTGCCAAGAACGATTTAATTATTGATACCTACAATGCAAACCCAACAAGTATGAAGACTTCACTCGATTTTTTTATTTCGATACCCTCTTCAATGCCTAAAATGGCAATCCTTGGTGAGATGAAAGAGCTTGGTGAAATAAGTGAAAGTGAGCATAAAAAAATGATTAAGTATTTATCCGATAATTCTAATATGGAAATTTACCTTGTGGGTCAGATTTTTAATAATATGGTTGTTCCTGATAGTAAATATAAGTTTTTTGAAAGCGTTGTTGAATTAAATGATTTTCTAGGAAGCAATCCCATTAAAGGATATTACATATTTATTAAAGGTTCACATTCAGTCCAGCTTGATAAAGTAGTTGAATTTCTTTAATTTAACGATTAAATTTTATATTTATCATTGCTATTTCAGAAACTGTTCCTATACGGAATTGAGGGCCAACCAAACCAAACCCAGAAGTTACATAAAAATGTGTGTTTTCTTTTTTCTTATAGCCATGTGCAACTTCAAAAACAATTTCAGTGGCAATATTACCTGGAAATGCTTGCCCATGGTGAGTATGTCCATATAGAGCAATATCAACACCTGCATCTGTCTCCTCACTTAAATTGTTAGGTGTGTGATTTAAAACAATTAAAGGTTTAGATCTATCAACACCTTGCTCATTTAGTATTTCTTCTAAAGATTTCCTGTCTAAAACAATTCTGTCTTCTCTACCAATAATATAAAAGAAACTATCTACTAATACGGCAGAATCTCTTAGCATCGTTATCCCAATGTCATTTAGAAGTTGAATCTTCTCCTCTGCGTCATAACGATACTCATGGTTGCCTGTACATGAAAACACACCAAATGGAGCATAAAGACGTGTTAATTCTTCATCCATGTTCTGCTCTATTATTGGGTCGATATTTGAATCAATTATATCTCCTACAAATAAAATTAAGTCGGGGTTTTGTGACATAATTAAATCTACAAATCGCTTTGTGTGTTTCTTGTTTATCATCCATCCAAGATGAAGGTCTCCAATCATTGCAACTCTTATAGAATCTAAATCTCCACCACTTTTATTAATAGAAATAGGAATTTGTTGTACTACTGGATTTAAAAATTTTATGTGACCATTAATCATTATAACTAACACAAACAAAATGGTTATTATATATGAGCTGATTTTATACCTTTGAGACTGCCCTCTAAATCGCCACGATTTTCTCCTAATTCTATTAATAAATATATATATCAGATCTGTAATTAACCAAATGCTCCCCGAGTATAAAAGAAACAGCATCCAACTGGTACCAATAACTCGTGTCAATTGATTAAAATTGTCTGGGAGATGTCTGTAGAAAATAAATCCAGTTGTATATATCAGTAGTTCAATAGAAAAGACAGAAATAAGTATAATTCTGACCCATTTTTTACGATCAAAAACATGCCAACCTTTCAAAAAAACTAACAAATTAAGGGTTAGATGAATTATAAAAGCGTTAATAAGTGCACGCATATACTTTTATTGTCTTTATCAGTTATATCTTTTCATAGGGTCTATATCAACTACTAAATATTCAGATCTTGTACCTATTCGGAATTTTCCTCCCCATATACCTATGCCACTAGAAGTATAAAAATGAGTGTTCTCTTTTTTCATATATCCATGAGATAGTTCAAATATTGCATCGGTAATTAGAGAAATAGGAAATACTTGACCACGATGAGTGTGGCCCGACAATTGAAAATCTATTCCACTATTTACCGCATCGTTAAGTTTAGTGGGTTGATGGTCCATTAAAATAGTGAAAGATGTCTTGTCTACACCTTGTGTAATTTCATCAAGTTTTTCTCTTCTCAAATTGGTGTAATCATCTCTACCGATTATGGTAATTCCATTTATATTTATAAATGAATCTCTCAAAAGTGTGATGCCCGAATTTTTATAAAAACTTTCATCTTCATTTATGGCAAACATCAGATCGTGATTACCGGTGCATGCATAAACCCCCATTGGTGCATTAATTCTATTAAGTACATCTGAAACTGAATCTTCTATTATTGGGCGCAAATGGTTATCTATAATATCACCAGCAATAATTACAATATCTGGTTTTTCTGCGTTTATTAAACTCACCCATTTCGAAACCTCTTTGGCTGAAATTGTATAACCAATATGTAAATCACTTATTCCTACAATACGTATGGGCTTTTCTATTTTACTAGATAAGATGGAAACTTGTTGTCTTTTTTTATTGTGATATTGAACATTTCCAATTATCAATATCAAACCCACTGATCCAAATATAATGATGGATGTTAGCAAGTTCTCTCTAAAAATAGAAACTGAAATTTCTTGATCGAATATGTGAAAAACATTATTCAATATCCTGAAAATATCAATTAATAAAACTGCTATCAATAAGTATAAAAAAGCAATAATCCATGAGGTGCTGAATCGATAAAGAATACCCGAAACTGTAGTAGACATTTTTTCTCCAAAAGAAAAGAACAACACCATACCTGCAATACCCATAACAAATAATATAATTAATAAAATGCGTGGAGAAAGATAGGCAGGTAAAATCTTGTATAGTCTGAATCCAGTATAAATGTAGGTAACCAGAAAAAGAAATAGAGTTGTTATTAGGATAGTCCTTTGTGGCAAAATATAGTTTATTAAAAAGAAAATTTCATTTTTCTTTAAACGTTTCTGAGGGTGGAATGTTTATTAATAAACAAATGCAAGATATGGTCAAATTCAATAGTACTTGACCATTTCAATGGTTACTTGACCAAGCACTCAATAAAAACAGCAGACTACAACGTAAATTATTTAAACAAAACGCTGGTTAAAAATGTTTAACATTGAATTATTTAATAATCACAATCGATTTTTCTATATACTTTTACACGATATTATAACTTATTTAGAATCTATTTTACAACCACAAAATTTAAATGAAGTATACATTTTTATTTCTTCTTAGCATTTTATTTACTCTATCAGCGTCGGCTCAGCAAATTACTATAAACGGTAAACTAGCGTCTTTTGACAATATTGGTTTGCCATATGCTACAATATCTATTGCAGAAAGCTCATTACCAAATGTCAGTATTAAAAAATTAGCAACAAAAGAAAATGGTGAGTTTTCCACAACACTAGAAAAGGGAGAATACCTAGTTACATTTAATTTTGTAGGAATGGATGATGCAGTAAAGACAATTGAATTAACTCAAAAAGATAAAACATTTGACATCGGAACTGTTACAATGATAGAGTCGTCTACTGAACTAGATGAGTTGAGTGTAACAGCCCAGCGACCGCTGGTTAAGGTTGAAATTGACAAGTTAACATATAATGCTAAAGATGATCCTGAATCATCAACATCAAATGTTCTCGATTTATTACGTAAAGTGCCTCTAGTTACAGTTGATGGCGAGGATGAAATTCAGCTTAAAGGATCTTCCAACTTTAAAATATATGTCAACGGGAAACCTTCTAATATGGTTTCAAGCAATCCTTCACAGGTATTAAAAAGTATGCCTGCAAATAGCGTGAAGGATGTTGAAGTAATAACAGACCCTGGTGCTAAATATGATGCCGAAGGCATAGGTGGCATTATTAATATAGTAACAGACAAAAGAGTTGATGATGGATACTCAGGATCTGTAGGTGCAAATGGTGATACCTTTGGCGGGTATGGAGGAAATGCTTATTTAGCAACTAAATATGGCAAATTTGGTTTTTCTGGAAATGCAGGCTACTATTATCATAAACAGCCTGCATCGGAGTCTAGTATGACTAGAGATGAATTTGATCCTATAAACACACTGATTCAAAATGGAGCTTCCAGAAGTAATGGAGGAGGTTTATTCCTAAGTGGGAATATGAGCTATGAGCCAGACACTGTAAATCTTTTCAATATTTCAGCATCGCGTTTCGGAGGAGAGTTCACATCACTATCATCAACGACTGCTAATTCCGTTGGGGTGCGGCCATATTCTTATTTAACAAATAACAATAGTATAGCAAATTACGGAGGTCTAAATCTTTCTGCTGACTACCAAAGAAGTTTTAAAAAGAAAGGTGAATTACTAACATTTTCATATCGATTCGAAAGTGACCCAAATGACAGTGAATTTGAAAGTGAATATGATAATGTAGAAGGTATATTTTACTATGATACAGGTTACAAGTTGAAAAGTTCAAATAATGCAGGTGGACAAGAGCATACTGCACAATTAGACTATGTTAACCCAGTAAACGATAAACATAGCCTTGAAATGGGTTTAAAATACATATTTAGAGATAACTCTAGTAGAGGCAATCATACATATTATGATGTTGCTGATGGTACTTGGCATCCTGATTTAGCTCGCAAGAATGACCTTGATCATAAGCAAAATATTACTTCAGGATATCTGGGGTATAGCTACAAAACTGGTAAAGTAGGCTTTAAAGTCGGATTAAGAGGTGAGCATACTCAACAAGACATACTTTTTATGAGTAGCTCTACCGACTCAATTGAAACAAGCTTCTTTGACCTGATACCTTCAGCTACTGTTTCTTATCAATTAGGCATGACTCAAAATATTAGGGCAGGGTATAATATGCGTATCTCGCGACCGGGGATATGGTACCTAAATCCATATATTAACAATATGGATCCAAGTAATATTAGCTATGGTAACCCAAATCTCGATTCAGAACAGCAGCATAACTTTAATATCAATTATGGCTCTTTTGCTCAAAAGGTTAATTTCAATGCTACCCTAACTTATTCATTTGCTCAAAATGCGGTATCTTCCAGAAGTTTTATAGATGATAATGGTGTAACCAATAATACATATTCTAATATAGGTAAAAATCAGACAGTAGGCACAAACATTTACGTAAGTTGGACTCCGGCTTCAAATATCCGCACCTATCTTAACGGTGGCATGAATTACACCGATATAAAAAGTAATGATGACAGTGGCTTGAGTAATAGTGGTTTCTCTGGTCGTGCCTTCGCAGGCCTCACATATACTTTACCCCACGACATAAGGTTAGGGGCTAATGGCGGATTGTTTATGAGTCGCGTACAATTGCAAACTACACAGTCGCCATTCTACTATTACTCATTCAGTTTGATGAAAAGCTTCTTTGATAAAAAGCTTGATCTTACATTAAATGTACAGGATGTTTTCTCCAAATACCGCGAGATATCATCTACTACCTCAGGTGAGGGGTTCAGTCAAAAAAGTATAAGGATGAATCCCGTTCGTAATCTCCGGTTAAGTGTTACTTATCGTTTTGGTGATCTAAAAACATCAATGAAAAGAGTGCAAAGAGGAATTGTAAATGAGGATGTTATGCAAGGCCAGAGTGGTTCTCAACAGGGTGGCACAACTACTACACCTGAAAGCTGATAATCAGTAAATCAAAAAGATGTAACTAAACATATATTTTATGCAATAAAAATGAGGATTGATATAATTACTGTGCTCCCAGAAATGATTGAAGGTACTATTAACACCAGTATTCTCAAGAGAGCTCAGGATAAAGGACTTGTAACTTTTGAGCTTCATAATCTTCGTGATTATACACTCGACAAACATAAAAGAGTAGACGATTATCCTTATGGGGGAGAGGCTGGAATGGTTTTACAGATAGAACCAATCGACAGGGCAATAGCATATTTGAAATCTCAACGAGATTATGATGAAGTTATATTTACAACCCCCGACGGTGAGCAGTTTGCACAATCTACAGCAAATGAGCTTTCTCTTCTCAACAATATTATTATTCTTTGCGGTCATTATAAAGGAGTAGATTATCGTGTAAGAGAACATCTGATAACAAGAGAAATTTCAATAGGAGATTTCGTGCTTACGGGAGGAGAGCTTGCTGCAGCCATTATAGCCGATGCGATTGTAAGACTAATTCCAGGCGCAATTGGAGATGAACAGTCGGCTCTATCCGACTCATTTCAAGACAATCTGCTTGCACCCCCAGTTTATACAAGGCCAGCAGATTATAAAGGTTGGACAGTTCCCGAAGTGCTTCTTTCTGGTCATGAAAGAAAGATTCATGAATGGCGTCTTGAGCAGGCAGAAAAACGCACTAAAGATCTTAGACCCGATTTGTCTAGGAAAATGTAATTTGGTTCATTTACAAATACATCAAATAAACCATTCACAATTCCTAATATTTCATATCTTTGTGATAAACAGTGTAAAAATATAAAGGAATGAAAGGAATTGTTTTAGCTGGTGGTTCAGGTTCTAGATTGTATCCAATCACAAAAGGGGTATCCAAGCAAATGCTTCCCATCTTCGATAAACCAATGATTTATTATCCTATTTCAACATTAATGCTGGCAGGAATAAGAGAGATTTTAATAATTTCAACTCCCTCCGACTTGCCAGGTTTTAAGAGATTGTTAGGTGATGGTTCAGATTATGGAGTGAAGTTTGAATATGCCGAACAACCTAGCCCCGATGGGCTTGCACAAGCTTTTATTATTGGCGAAGATTTCATTGGCGAAGATTCTGTTTGCTTAATTTTAGGAGATAATATTTTTTATGGGCAAAGCTTTAGGTTAATGCTACAAGAAGCTTTAGAAGATACCGAAAAACACAATGAAGCTACAATATTCGGATACTATGTAAATGATCCTGAGAGATATGGTGTAGTTGAGTTTAATGATGACAGGAAAGTTTTATCAATTGAAGAGAAGCCACTGAGCCCTAAATCAAATTATGCAGTGGTTGGGCTCTATTTTTATCCAAATAATGTAATAGACATTGCAAAAAAAATAAAACCTTCAGCACGCGGTGAGTTAGAAATAACAGCCGTAAATGAAAACTATCAAAACTTAAATCACTTAAACCTTCAAATATTAGGTAGGGGTTTTGCTTGGCTCGATACTGGCACTCACGATTCTTTATCAGAGGCTTCAACATTCATAGAAGTGCTCGAAAAACGTCAAGGCCTTAAAATTGCCTGTTTAGAGGAGATTGCTTGGAGTAATGGTTGGATAACAAAAGATGACTTGCGTAGAATTGCCGAACCAATGAAGAAAAATCAATATGGGCAATATCTTTTAAAAATAGCAGATCTAGGTTAATTTTATGGAGGTTATAGATACTAAGATAGAGGGACTAAAATTAATTAGACCAAATATTTATAAAGACGATAGAGGATATTTTTTTGAATCATATTCACAAAAGAAATTTGAAGAGATAATATGTAATACCGCTTTTGTACAAGACAATGAAAGTAGCTCCAAATATGGTGTTCTTAGAGGTTTGCATTATCAAAAACCTCCGTTTGCTCAGGCAAAACTTGTTAGAGTAATTAAAGGAAAAGTGTTGGATGTTGCTGTTGATATACGAAAAAACTCTATTACATATGGTAAGCATTTTGCCGTAGAGCTATCAGACGAGAATAGACTTCAAATTTTTATTCCTCATGGATTTGCACATGGATTTGTTGCACTTAGCAAAGAAGTAATTTGCCACTATAAATGCGACAACTACTATTCTCCCGATCATGCAGCAGGTATAAAATGGGATGATGAACAATTAAATATTAATTGGATGTTGCCTTATGAGGATATAATATTGTCTGACAAAGATAAAAAAAACCCTCCTTTTAGTCAACTATAAATTCTTCTTAAGGTTATAATCAACAACTAAATAACCATTCAATTAAAGTGAAAATCAATTAAGGTATTTAAGTCAATATAATAATTAAAAAAGTATGGAAGCTAAAAACATATTAATAACTGGTGGTGCTGGTTTTATTGGATCTCATGTAGTTCGTTTCTTTGTTAACAAATACCCTAACTACAATATAATAAATCTCGATGTATTAACTTATGCCGGCAACTTGCTAAATCTGAAAGATATAGAGAATAAGCCAAATTATTCTTTTATAAAAGAAGATATTTGTAATTTCGAAGCTATGCAGAATGTATTTAAGAACTATGATATTCATGGTGTTATTCATCTTGCAGCCGAAAGTCATGTCGACCGTTCTATCACAGATCCTTTCTCTTTTGCTAAAACAAACGTTATGGGTACTCTAAATTTGCTGCAAGCCGCAAGAGAACATTGGAATGGTGATTTCACTAATAAGATGTTCTACCATGTATCAACTGACGAGGTCTATGGAGAACTTGAGTTTAATGATGCGCCATTCACAGAAGAAACATCATATGATCCACATTCGCCGTATTCAGCATCTAAAGCATCTTCTGATCACTTTGTTAGAGCATACCGCGATACATATGGAATGCCAATATTAATATCCAACTGTTCAAATAATTACGGTTCTTATCAATTTCCCGAGAAGCTCATACCCCTTTTCATAAACAATATTCGCAATAATAAGCCACTTCCCGTGTATGGTAAAGGCGAAAATATTAGAGATTGGTTATATGTAGAAGATCACGCCCGAGCAATTGATATTATATATCATAAAGGACGTAAAGGAGAAACTTATAACATTGGAGGTTTTAACGAATGGAAAAATATAGATCTTATTCATCTACTCGTAAAAGTATGCGATAGATTATTAGGTAGAACCAAAGGAGAGTCAGAAAAACTTATTACATACGTTACAGATAGGGCCGGACACGATCTACGCTATGCCATTGATGCAGATAAAATCAAAAATGAGCTTGGCTGGGAGCCTTCACTTCAATTTGAAGAAGGGCTCGAAAAAACGGTTCAATGGTATCTCGATAATCAAGATTGGCTAGATCTTGTTACAAGTGGTGAATACCGCACTTATTATTTGGAGATGTATGGAAATTAATTTTATAATTTAATATTATAAGCAACACTCAATCCAATATTATAAAATTGCTTTTTGCCTATCGGACTTTCTTCATTGCCAAATCCCATATCACAATATAGGGAGAAGTCAACTGCGTTATATGCATAACCTGCCAAAGGAGCAATAGCAAAAGCAGTATAGTTAGGGCCGATTGCTACTCCTATTCGTGGTTCAATAAAAAAGCCATTTTCAACCCCTTTTTGTGTTATTCTATAGCCAACAAAAGGTAATAAATAGTTGAAGGCATCGTCTTTGTTATTATTAATACTCGAAAGAAATTTACCCTCTCCATAAGGGTTATTATGTGCTTTTAAACCAAGTGTGACAAAATTATTGCTATTTAATGATAGTAAATTATCAGTTATCATCCAGCTTATATTGCCTCCCATACCAAACTTTTTATCACGTTGGGAGTTTACTATAGAACCCATGTCTCCCGAGATTCTTAAATAATTGTCATACTGAGCCTGGGCATTTACAAATGATATAATACAGAAAACAACGAGGAATATAAATTTCTTCATTTGGTTAGTTATTTTAATGTTCATAATTCAAAATATTAAATCACCCATTATGCAAATTTAGTTTATTTTCATCAATGACCATAAAAATCGCCAATTATCTCACGTTTGCGTGATAATATTATTAATGGTACTTTTACAACGGTTTAAAAATTAAGCACTTTATTTGAGATGATTAAAGCTCTAGTTGCTAGGCGATTGAATCAAGCTGATTTTTTTAAAACCGTTAAAGGGGATGTGTGAAAAAAAGATTATTCAATAACTCATAAATTTATGACAGACAAATCATCTAAAATATATGTAGCAGGACACAGAGGGCTTGTTGGGTCTGCTATCTTTAATAATCTTAAAGAAAAAGGATTTACTAATATTATAGGTCGTTCCCATAGCGAGTTAGATCTACTAGACAACAGAGCTGTGTCTCATTTCTTTGAAGAAGAAAAACCTGATTATGTATTCCTTGCAGCTGCAAAGGTTGGAGGTATAGTGGCCAATAATACCTATAGAGCAGACTTTATATATAAAAATCTACAGATACAAAACAATGTAATTGGAGAAAGCTTCAAGCATGGTGTAAAGAAGCTTCTATTTTTAGGCAGTACTTGCATTTATCCTAAAGAAGCGGCACAACCAATGGCAGAAGATTCACTGTTAACAGGTCCTTTAGAATATACTAATGAACCTTACGCGATAGCAAAGATAGCTGGGCTGAAAATGTGTGAAAGCTTCAATATTCAGTATGGTACCAACTTTATTGCTGTCATGCCAACAAACTTATATGGTCCAAATGATAACTTCGATTTAGAAAAGAGTCATGTTTTACCCGCAATAATCAGAAAAATTCATCTTTCCAAAGCACTTATGGAAGGCGATTGGGATACTATCATACGAGATGTAAATGCGCGGCCCATAGAGCAAGTTTGTGGTTCTAATACCAAAGAAGAGATTACTTCTGTTTTAAATAAATATGGGATATCAGATAATACATTATCCTTATGGGGAACAGGTGCCCCTTTGCGTGAATTTTTATGGAGTGAAGAGATGGGCGATGCTTGTGTATTTATTATGGAGCATATAGATTTCTCAGATTTAACTAAAGATAAAAAAGAAATTCGCAATTGTCATATTAATATTGGCTCAGGAGAAGAAATATCTATTAGAAACCTTGCATACCTAATTAAAGAACGAGTTAACTATAGTGGACAAATAGAGTTCGATAGTTCTAAACCAGACGGCACAATGAGAAAATTAACAGATGTTTCGAAATTAAATGCTCTTGGGTGGAAACATTCAATAGGAATTCAAGAAGGCGTTAAGAAGCTGTATGAATGGTATCTTCACAATCTTTAAAAATTAGAGCAAGTAAGCTTTCTTATATGCTCAAACTTAGTTATTTTTGCATACAGAAATACAGATAAAATATTATAAACATGAAGAGAGATCCACAGATTTTTAACATAATCGAAAGAGAGCGTGAGCGCCAACTTAAGGGGCTTGAGCTAATAGCCTCTGAGAATTTTGTAAGCGTCCAAGTAATGGAAGCTGCAGGTTCAGTTCTAACTAATAAGTACGCCGAAGGTTATCCCGGAAGACGTTATTATGGCGGATGCGAAATAGTAGATTTGAGCGAACAGCTAGCAATAGACAGATTAAAAGAGATGTTTAATGCAGAATGGGCAAATGTGCAACCTCACTCAGGTGCTCAAGCCAATACTGCAGTCTTTTTAGCTTGTCTTAAAGCAGGAGACAAATTTTTAGGTCTAAATCTTTCTCATGGTGGTCATTTAACTCACGGTTCACCTGTAAACTTCTCGGGGTTAATGTATACTCCGCTAGAATACAATGTAAAAGAGGCTGATCAAAGAGTAGATTACGATCAGCTTGAACAGGTTGCACGTAGCCAAAAACCAAAACTTATTATTGCCGGTGCTTCAGCATACTCTCGCGAATGGGATTATGCACGCATTCGTAAGGTGGCCGACGAGATAGGTGCAGTATTTATGGTAGACATGGCTCACCCAGCTGGTCTAATTGTTGCCGGTTTACTCGAAAATCCACTTAAACATGCTCATATCGTTACCTCAACAACGCACAAAACATTACGTGGTCCTAGAGGAGGCGTTATCTTAATGGGCAAAGATTTTGAGAACCCATGGGGCGTTAAAACTCCAAGAGGTGAAATTAAGATGATGTCTGCAATGCTAGATTCAGCTGTATTTCCTGGAGTGCAAGGTGGCCCACTCGAGCACATAATTGCTGCTAAGGCTGTAGCTTTCTATGAAGCATTACAGCCAGAATTTAAAGTATATCAACAGCAGGTAAAGAAAAATGCAGATGCGATGTCTAAGGCATTTATGGACAAAGGGTATAACGTAGTATCCGATGGAACAGATAATCATATAGTATTGGTAGATCTTCGCTCCAAATTCCCTGATCTAACCGGAAAAGTAGGTGAAAACAAGCTGGGAGAGGCTGATATTACTGTAAATAAAAATATGGTGCCTTTCGATAGTAGATCGCCATTTCAAACATCCGGATTAAGGTTCGGTACACCCGCAGTTACAACTCGTGGAGCTAAAGAGGATTTAATGCGTGAAATAGTTGAATGGGTTGATACCGTTCTTTCAAATCAAGAAGATAATAAAATTATAACTTCAGTTCGCGAAAAAGTAAACACAACTATGAAACAATTGCCACTATTTAAATGGTAGTTTTATATACAGATTACAAGTTTTTACTTGAATTTATAACATAAGAAATAACGAGGGGTAGTAATTCTATTCCTCGTTTTTATTATATTTGCATAAACTACAGTCTGTTCAATATGATATTTTCCCTCAATATTTAGTAAAAATGAGTGTCCTTCAAACTGATATAAAATTCATCCCAGGGGTAGGTCCAAAGAGAGCAGAAATTTTAAATAAAGAAATAGATGTTTTCACTTTAAATGACCTGCTCAGATGGTATCCATACAGGTATATCGATAGAAGTAGAATTTATTATATCCATGAAATCGATAGCTCTCTAGCATTTATACAACTAAAAGGTGTAATTAAATCTTTCGAGACATTCGGAGAAGGGCGAAGAAAACGCTTGGTTGCTCATTTTACCGATGGAACCGGATTTGTTGATCTAATTTGGTTTCAGGGAATAAGGTTTATAGAAAACAAATATAAAGTAAACCAAGAGTATATAGTTTTTGGTAAGCCCAATCTTTTTAATGGTAAATGGAATGTTGCTCATCCAGAAGTTGATCCTTTCTTAACTGAAACTGATCGCCCAGACGGATTCATGCCAATGTATACCACTACCGAGAAGATGAAGAGCCGTTACCTAAACTCAAAGGCATTACACAAAATAATTGAAGATGCTTTTGGAATGTTAAATGGCAAACTTCCCGAATCTTTATCAAAAGATGTAATTAAAGAAGCTAAGCTAGTTTCACTTTATGATGCAATTGAAGATATTCATTTCCCCACTTCAGCAGCTAAACAACGAGATGCTGAATATAGACTAAAGTTTGAGGAGCTTTTTTACATTCAACTCAATATTTGTAGATATACCGCATACCGTAAAGATAAGCTAAAGGGTTTTATCTTTAATAAGGTTGGCGATAATCTAAATAGATTTTATAAAAAGCATCTTCCATTTTCTTTAACTAATGCACAAAAGAGGGTAATTAAAGAAATTCGAAAAGATACAGCAACCGGAAAACAGATGAACCGCCTCCTTCAAGGTGATGTTGGCAGTGGCAAAACATTAGTGGCAATAATGTGTATACTAATTGCTTTAGACAATGACTTTCAAGCTTGCGTAATGGCGCCAACGGAGATACTAGCATCACAGCATTATGAAACCTTTTCCAGTATGCTCTCAGAAATGAACATTCGTGTTGAGTTGCTCACCGGTTCCACTAAGAAGAAAGAAAGAGACAACATACATTCAGGATTAGAGTCTGGAGAAATTAATATTCTAATTGGTACACATGCACTCATTGAGGATGTTGTTCAGTTTAAGAACCTTGGATTTGTTGTAATTGATGAACAGCATCGTTTTGGTGTAGCACAAAGGGCAAAGTTGTGGGCAAAAAACAATCAACCTCCTCATGTTTTGGTTATGACTGCCACACCCATTCCACGTACTCTGGCAATGACTGTATATGGAGATCTCGATGTGTCGGTAATTGACGAACTTCCCCCAGGTAGAAAGCCGGTTCAAACAATACATAGATATGACAAAAAGCGTGGTGACCTATATATGTTTATCAGAAATCAAATTAAGCTGGGACGCCAAGTATATATTGTATATCCGCTTATAGAGGAGAGCGAAACACTCGATCTGAAGAATCT
>JAAZCL010000387.1 GCA_012513315.1 Bacteroidales bacterium
CTAATTTTACTATTAGGGTTTATATCTCCCGAATTGTAAATAACAGAAAGTCCTGTTTGAGCTTTTATCTCTTTAACAACATCGCTTACTAATGCTTTGTTAAAGTTTAAAGTTAAGTTCTGATTTTGTGCCAGAACCTTATTGCTAAAACTGAAGCAAAGTAATAACGTTGCAACCAGGATGACTTTGTATTTGGACATCCTTTTAAATAAGATTTTGTTGTTCATTAATAATTTGATTTGATAGTAATGTTAATAATATGATTGATTTAATGTTAGTTTTTTTTGAGAATTGTTTTAAAGTCTCGTGTAATTTGGTTTTTTTCATTCGCAGATGTTTTTTTGATTTAATGTTTAATTAATGGTTTTAGTTTTTATCTGTTGATGAGATAATTATCTCTCTGTCATTTGTATGTAATTGGTATTTAAATTTCTTAGTTGCTTCTAGTAGTGAAATTATTTGATAAATGTTGTCTGATGCTTCAAAATCGGCATTGAATCTTTCTTTCTTCACCATGTCATCTGTAAAAGATATTTTCACATTGTAGTGTCTTTCTAGTTTTTTCGCAATCTCTTCTAGTGTAGAGTTTGTGAATACTATCTTACCATTTATCCATCCTGTTATATCTTCGTTTGAGTTTATAGCGTGTACAGAGTATTTGTTATTGAGTCGGTCGTAAAAAATCTCCTCCCCTGGTTTTAAAATAACCTCGAGAGCAATTTGCTGTTCCGAAAAAAGTATAGACCCTTCCAATAAACTCGCAGCAATGAAGTCTTCATCATCATTGCACTTCACATTAAATTTAGTTCCTAAGACCTCAATCTCAGATGTTTTATTTGAAACTATAAAGGGTGAGCGCTTTTTTGAAGCTACTTCAAAATAACCTTCTCCATTTAATGCCACATTTCTTTTTCTGCTCAATAGCGATTTGCTATACTCTATATTGCTACAGGCATTCAGCCAAACGGTTGTTCCGTCGGGTAGTGTAACTTTTGCTCGCTCACCAAGTTGTGTAGCAACAGTCATTTGTTGAGGCGATCTGTCTAAAAGAAATAGGGTTATGGTAGAACTCATAAGAAACAATCCTATGAAAATAGCGGCAATTGCCATTGCTCTTTTTAGTAGCGATGTTTTTCTGATTGGAGCTCGTTGCTTTAGTTTTTCTTTAAATTGTGTAAATGCTTTATTTTCATCTATACTTTCTATTGTGTTCAGCCTGTCTGAAACAAATAATAGAAAATAGAGGTCTTCTAGTTTCTTCTTATTATCTGCCGATTGGTTGTACCAATCCTCTACTCTGTCACGTTGTTCGTTACTGAGTAGTCCTTTTAAGTAATCAATTAATATTGTCTCTGTCATTTTTTTATTGTCTTATCTAGCGTCTTGTATAGGTAATACAATTCAGTAATGAATGTTACTAAAGATTTTATTTATTTATTTTTCTTTTCTGATAATCATATTATTTTTCTTACTTTGTAGAGATAACTAATAACCCTATGCTAAATCCAAATACTAACATAGAGATAGTTCGTTTATTAAAAAGCGGCGATGCAGATTGTTTTGAAAAAGTATTCAAATACTATTTCAAACCATTGTCTGCTTTTGCGTCTCAATATGTATCGGGTGAGGTAGCACAAGAAATTGTACAAGACACCATGATATGGCTGTGGGAGAATAGAGAGACTATTATAGAAGAGATGTCGCTTAAATCTTTGCTGTTTACAATAGTAAAGAATAAGTGTTTGAATAAAGTTAAAGCTATGCAAGTAAGGACAAGAGTCCACGACGATATCATAGAAAAATATAAAGAACAATTTGAGAGTCCCGATTTTTATTTAGAGAATGAGCTGTACGAAATATATTCCAAAGCACTTAGTAAACTACCCGATACCTATAGAGAGGCTTTCGAAATGAGTAGAGAACTACTATTGACGCACAAAGAAATTGCCGAAGTATTAAAGGTGTCTCCGCAAACTGTAAACTACCGATTGGGCAAAGCACTTGATATTTTAAGAGTGGAGTTAAAAGATTATCTTCCTCTCTCATTGTTGCTTTTTACATCTTCAAGTATATAGTTATCGCGAAGATAGCACCCATAAGTAATAG
>JAAZCL010000003.1 GCA_012513315.1 Bacteroidales bacterium
GAGCTAATGGGGTTATTGTTATTACTACTAAATCGGGTAATCTCAACTCTAAGCCAGTGGTAAACTTTTCTTCAAGTATTGGATTTACAAGTCGTGCCGTAAAAGATTATTCATACTTATCGACCAATGATTACTACGAACTGCAGTGGGAAGCAATAAGAAACACACAGCTAGATCAGGGGAAATTGGCAGCTGAAGCAGCTGAATATGCTAGTAGTTATCTAGTGGACGGAGCACTTAAAGTAAACATTTACGGACCGCAATACCCTGTTCCTGTAGGCACTGATGGAAATTTGACTGCTGGTGCAACACCTCTTTGGAATGACGATTGGGGCAAAGCTATCTCTCGTACAGGTATAAGGCAGCAGTATGACTTGAGTATTAGTGGTGGTAGTGCAAATACAAGATACTTTGTTTCGGGAGGTTACCTGAATGAAGAGGGCTGGATTAGAACAGCTGAATTTGAAAGGATTAATATTCGCACAAACATTCAGTCGAAAGTAAATAACTGGCTTGAAGCAGGTGCAAACGCATCAATATCTTCAAGCTATCAAAAATCTCCTATGCAGAGTGATAGTAACACAGGTAATTTTGCAAACTTTCAGCGACTAATATCAAATATCTACCCAGTTCATGAGCGAAATCCGGATGGAAGCTACGTTTTGGATGCGAATGGGAATAAAAAATTTGATTACGGTATCTGGAGACCTACTACTGCAATAAGCGGTGCTAATATTTTGGGAAGTGCTGAGCATGCTATATCGGGTAATAAAACTGAAGCGGTATTGTTGAGTACTAATATGACAATTACTTTTTTACAGGGACTGTTGCTTAGGACTACTGCAAGCGCTGATTACAGGTCATGGAACTCTCACTCTTATTCACACTCATACTACAGCACTGGTGTTATTTCGGAAGGTGCTGGAACTGCAAGCAGGGGGTCTAGCAGAACGCTGAACTATACGGTTAACAGTTTTTTGGATTATTCTCTGAACATAGCTAATAAGCACTCTTTTAATTTACTTGCGGGACCAGAGATTTACGTAAATAATATATCGTCTTTATCGGGCAACCGAACTGGCTTTCAGGTGTTAGGAAAAACAGAACCTTCTGCAGGTTCTACTATTGGTACGTTTGAGGGTTCTTCTGACAATTACCGACTAGCGAGCTGGTTAACTAAAGTTGATTATAATTATCTTGAGAAATATCATTTCTCTGCAAGTTATAGAAGAGATGGCTCATCAAGGTTTAGTAAAGAATCGAGATGGGGAGATTTCTGGTCGGTGGGTGCTTCGTGGAACCTTAAAAAAGAAGATTTCCTTAGGAGTGTTCGTGATATTGACAACCTTAACTTTCGTTTTAGTTATGGTGCTCAAGGAAACGATAACGTTGGCAACTACGCATATGGCGGTTTTTATTCAATTTATAATAGTCTGGATTTGCTTGGTCTCCTGCCATCTGACTTACCTACCCCCGAGCTAAAATGGGAGACTAATTTGAATTTCAATATAGGTGCCGATATATCGCTTTTTGACAACAGGTTAATTGCTCAGATTGATGTATATAATAGACAGTCTAAAGATTTGTTATTTGAGAGACCTCTATCACCATCAACTGGCTATAGTGGCATCAATTCTAATATTGGTTCGTTAAGCAACAGAGGTATTGATGGTCAGATTACCGCAACTCCTATAAGAAACAGAAATTTCAATTGGGACGTGAGCCTTAATTTTGGTCATTATACAAATAAAATCACCAAACTCCCACAGGAAGAAATCCTAACTGGATCTGTTGGGCAGTATGGATATACCAAAAAGATGGTAGAGGGAGGTTCGGTGTTTGATTTTTATATTAAAGAATGGGCTGGCGTGAATCCGGAAAATGGGAAGGCAACATGGTACAAAGATATTGTTGACGAAGGTGGTAATGTAACTGGGAGAACTACTACTGAAAATCATACTGAGGCAACTCAATATTTTCAGGGAAGCTCATTGCCCGATTTCTATGGTGGATTGAACAACTATTTCTCTTATAAGAATTTTGAACTCTCATTTCTATTTTCATTTAGTTTAGGAGGGAAGATATTTGACGGAGATGAACCAATGATAATGCATTTGGGTTACGCACCCGGTCGCAACTGGTCGGACGAGGCACTTACTCGCTGGACTCCTGAAAATCGAGATACTAACTTTCCACGTCTGTCGTATGTATCAGATCCATGGAATACTATTCCTTCTACAAGATTTTTATATGACGCCACATATGCGCGATTAAAAAACATTGTTTTTTCATATTCTCTACCATCTCAATTGATATCTAATTGGAATTTAAGCGATGTAAAATTGCAGGTAACCGGTGACAATATACTTACATTCTTTGGTCATAAAGGATTAGATCCGGAACAAACAGTTGAAGAGTTCGTGATGGAACTTCTGGCTGAATGTTTGCCATGGTTGCGAGAGAAACACTGGCCCAAGTATAGGCTAGAAGGAGATCCC
>JAAZCL010000388.1 GCA_012513315.1 Bacteroidales bacterium
CACTTTTTCGAGAAGCAATTTATTCTTCCTTAGCTCAGTTGGTTAGAGCATCTGACTGTTAATCAGAGGGTCCTTGGTTCAAGTCCAAGAGGAAGAGCAGACAAACGAGCCACACGGCTCGTTTTTTTGTTTTATAAACAATCCTAATTCCTTCCCTGTTAATACAAAAATGAATATATTAATACAAGTTTGAATAATTTACTATTTCAATTAATCTTTAAACACATTAATTGCATACCCCAGGGTGTGCCCTTTTTAAAATAGAATATGAAGAAAATATTAATTACATATCAGTTAAAAGCCGAAGGTTTTGAAGAATTAGAAGGCAAGTATGATATAACTCAACCAGTTGGTAAATCCATTTTCACTAAAGAAGAAGTTATGGAATTAATTCCCCAGTTTGAGATCCTAATTCCAAATTTTAGGTTTTATACCGATAAGGATATTATTGATAAGGCCAGTAAACTCGAATTAATTTCAAATTACGGAGTAGGCTATAATAACATCGATGTTGATTATGCAACAAAAAAAGGAATAGTGGTAACTAATATTCCTAACTCTACACGTGAACCTACAGCCGAACTGGCTTTTGCTCTGTTGATGGGAGCTGCTCGCAGAATTGGTTATTACGACCGTAAGCTTCGCACACCGCAAGGTGTTAGTTGGGGTGTTTACGGAGATGCCGGATTGCCTGTATATGGCAAAACACTAGGTATTATAGGTATGGGTAGAATTGGGCAATCAATAGCACGCAGGGCTGTTGCCTCGGGCATGAATATTATTTATCACAACAGAAACCGCTTGGCAGAGACTATAGAAAATGAGTATGGTGCTAAGTATGTTTCGCAAGAAGAATTATTAAAAAGTGCCGACTTCATCTCACTTAATGCACCCTATTATCCCGAAACTTACAAAATGATTGGCGAGAAAGAGCTAAATATGATGAAACCTACTGCCATATTTATTAATACTGCCAGAGGTGATATGGTTGATGAGAGGGCTTTGGCAAACGCTTTAAAAGAAAACAAGATATGGGCAGCGGCACTAGATGTGTTTGAGAATGAACCACATATTCTTCCTGAACTGCTTGAGCTCGATAATGTCCTTCTCGCACCGCATGCAGGTACCAAAACAGTAGAAGACAGAATTAAAATGTCTATAGAGATGTGCCATAATATAATAGGATTTTACGAAGGGACTTATCCGGTTTCTAGAGTTAACTAATTAGTATCGATTAGGTTAACTGTTGTTATTGTTTACGTTAACTTGTTGATGTTTAATAGTCTAAATAATTAATAACTCATAAATAGATAGTTGCAATGAATGCTTTTAATGTAAAAAGCCAACTACTGGAGTTAGGTGATCCCATTAGAGCTGTTCACTCACTCCGATTCTTTAAAACCGGAAAGGGTCAATATGGCGAAGGCGATAAGTTTATAGGTTGTACTGTTCCCCAAACCAGAAGTGTGGCTGCCAAATATTCCAAATTGCCTCTCGAGGAGGTTGCACATTTGCTCAAAGATGAGATTCATGAGTGCAGGCTCTGTGCACTGGTTATCCTCACAAACAAGTATAATAAGGCAAACGAACTAGACAGATTCGAAATACTAAACTTTTATATCTCTCACACCAATTACATCAACAATTGGGATCTAGTTGATATCTCTGCACATAAAATTGTGGGTGAGTGGTTCAAAAACAGAGAAGATCGCTCGCTTATCTATCAGCTTGCCGATAGTGATCTTCTTTGGGATCAGCGTATTGCTATAGTGTCTACATTTACATTAATCCGCAACAACGACTTTAACGATATATTAAGTCTGTCCGAGAAGTTTCTTTCGCATAAGCACGATCTTATTCATAAGGCGTGCGGGTGGATGTTGAGGGAGGTTGGCAAGAGGGATGAAGCGGTGCTAACATATTTTCTCGAACAGTTTGCGCACCAGATGCCGCGAACAATGCTCAGATACTCAATTGAGAAGTTTGACGAGGAGCTGAGAAAACATTATTTGAATATCAAAAAATAGAAGATGAATATTTATACTCATACGCTGGAAAACGGACTAAGGGTTATACATCGTCAGTTTCCATCTGAAATATCATATTGTGGAGTAGCTATAAATACGGGCACACGCGACGAGTATTCTCACGAGTGGGGGATGGCTCATTTTGTAGAACACATGCTCTTTAAGGGCACCAAAAGGCGCAAGGCTCATCATATATCCAATAGAATGGAGAATGTAGGTGGCGACCTTAATGCGTTTACTACAAAAGAAGAGACTTTTATTTACTCTACTTTCCTCAAAGAGTATTTCCCCCGTGCAGTAGAGCTGCTAGGTGATATTATCTTTAATTCCGAGTTTCCACAAATTCAAATTAATAGAGAGCGTGAGGTTGTACTGGATGAAATTGATTCGTATGACGATAATCCATCTGAGCTTATTTATGATGATTTCGAGAATCTGATATTCTCAGGACATGATATTGGTCATTATATACTTGGCGAACTACATACGCTTAACTCTTTCAACAGTGACAATGTGAATTCTTTCGTTAAACGACAATATCAAACTTCTGAGATGGTTTTTTTCTCTTTCGGTAAAACTCCATTTTCAAAAGTTTTAAAATTAACCGAGAAATACTTTAATATTAAGCAAGAACCGGTTGAGGCAAAAAACAGAGTTGCCCCCATAATAACAACACCTGTAACTCGTATTATCGATAAAAACACAACACAAACGCATGTAGTGCTGGGTTGGAATAAATATAATATGTATCATCCCGATAGGTACGTTGTGTATTTACTAAATAGTATTTTAGGAGGAGGTAGCCTCAATAGCAGGTTAAGCAGGTCGTTGAGAGAGAAAAACGGACTAGTTTATAATATCGAATCAAACATTACTTTTTATAGCGATACTGGCTTTTACTCTATCTATTTTGCATGTGACCCCAAAAACAAAGACAAGTGCCTCAGATTGATAAAAAAAGAACTTAAGAGTATAATGGAGAAAGCGCTCACACCCATGCAGCTCACAGTGGCAAAACGGCAGTGGAAAGGGCAATTGGGTATCTCTGCCGAGATGAACGAAAATAATGCTCTAAGCATGGCAAAAAACTATCTTCATCACAAACGATTCATAGATTTAGAAGAGGTTTTCTCAAAAGTTGATGCGATATCGGCTGAGCAAATCAAAAGTGTTGCCAACGAGCTGTTCTCTTCTGAGCCTTTTGAGTTGATCTACAAATAATCGAACAAAAAACCGTTACGGGCGTTTTATATACGTTTTGAAGATAAAACCTCTTCAGAACTGATAACAAACTTAACTAAAAAGATTAATTATGAAAAAAATGAGATTTATGCTAGTTGTTGCTATGCTTGCAATGGTAACAGCAGTAAGTGCACAGATGAATTTAGGTATCAAAGGTGGAGTTAATATGTCTAACTTTTATGGAGATGAACTTGATGATAAAAACGTTAAAATCGGTTTCCATATTGGATTAGCTGCCGATTATGATTTTGCGTACAATTCAGCTATTCAAACAGGATTGTACTTCACAACAAAAGGTGCAAGTTATACCTCATCATTTGGTGATGCTTCAGGTGAATTAACTGTTAATCCAATGTACTTGCAAATACCTGTACACTATGCTTATAAAATTGATGTATCCCCAGGAACTCGTGTAGTATTACATGCCGGTCCTTATGCCGCATACGGAATTGGTGGAAAATCAAAACTTAGTGGTTCTGTAGGAGGTATTGGTGCAGAAACTGAAGGTGATGTGTTTGGCGATGATGGTTTTCTTAAAAGATTTGATGCCGGACTAGGTCTAGGTGTTGGCGCTGAATTTGGTCCACTTTTACTCGACTTAGGTTGGGATATGGGTCTTGTTAATATTGCAGAATCAAGTAATGGAGATATCAAAAATCAAAATGCTTACCTTTCTGTAGGATATAGATTCTAGAAATAGATATTTGTTTATAATATTTTGCCCTGTATGTTTTCATACGGGGCTTTTTTTTTGGCATACAAATTATTATACGTTGTATAAATTATTACACAGAATAATTAGTACGGTCAATATATAAGAAATGAGGGATTCAATCCCTCATTTCTTATCCTGTTTTTTATCTTGTGGTATGTAAATATTTCTAATCGTTCATCGAAATCAGAAACTCTTCATTACTCTTAGTTCTTCTCAAACGTTGTAGTAAAAATTCCATAGCTTCCACAGAGTTCATATCACTTAAGAAATTGCGTAATACCCACATACGATTTAATGATTCAGCATTAAGAAGCAGATCGTCGCGACGAGTACTTGAAGCAATTATATCTACAGAAGGGAATATACGCTTATTAGAAAGTTTTCTATCAAGTTGAAGTTCCATATTACCTGTACCCTTAAACTCTTCAAAAATAACATCGTCCATTTTTGAACCAGTATCAGTAAGAGCAGTAGCAATTATTGTAAGAGAGCCACCATTTTCAATATTACGTGCAGCACCAAAAAAGCGTTTTGGTTTATGCAAAGCATTGGCATCAACACCACCCGATAGTACTTTTCCTGAAGCAGGCTGCACAGTATTGTAAGCTCGTGCAAGTCTTGTTATCGAGTCAAGCAAGATTACAACATCATGACCACACTCTACAAGTCGGCGAGCTTTATTTAATACAATCTCTGCAATCTTTACGTGGTGATCGGCTGGCTCGTCAAATGTTGAAGCAATTACCTCAGCATTAACGCTTCTCTCCATATCTGTTACTTCCTCAGGTCTTTCGTCTATCAGAAGTATAATCATATACACCTCGGGATGATTGTCTGCAATTGCATTTGCAATATCTTTCAACAATACCGTCTTACCGGTTTTGGGTTGCGCTACAATCAGTCCACGTTGTCCTTTACCAATAGGAGTAAACATATCTACCACTCTGCATGATAGGTTGTCGTTATGTCCTTTAGTAAGATTAAACTTCTCATCTGGGAATAGAGGTTTAAGGTGATCAAACGGAACACGGTCTCTTACAGAATCGGGGTTACGACCATTTAAACGATCTACTTTAACCAAAGGAAAGAACTTTTCCCCCTCTTTAGGAGGACGAATAGGTCCTTCCACCACATCACCGGTTTTAAGACCAAACAGTCTAATCTGTGATTGTGACACATATATATCATCTGGTGACGACATGTAGTTGTAATCTGAAGATCGAAGAAACCCATAACCATCAGACATTATTTCAAGAACTCCCGATGCTTCTAATATACCATCAAAATCATATACGGGGTCTTTCTCTTTTTGTTTTTGAGCTGGAGCCTGAGCTTGTTGTCTGTTCTGTTGCGGCTGTGGCTTTTGCTGCATTGGTGAAGGAGTTACCAAGTCAAGAATTGAAACTTTTTCTCCTGTAAGTGGAGCTGTTTTAGCTTTATCTGCAACCTCAACCTGTGGGTCTTCGGCTACTACCGGTGGTAGTGTAACTGGTGGAGGTGTGTTTTTTTTCTCTTCTTTTCTTTGTTTAGAAGACCTGAATACCAATTGTATTGGTTTATTTTCTTTTGCCTTTTCAATTGTAGGCTGGTTGTCAGCTACTTTAGGCGCAGTTTGGTTATCAGTTGCTTCAGGTGTAGACTGTGTCTCCGTTGCTTTAGGCGCAGGCTGATTGTCCGTTGCTCTAGGCGCAGGTTGTGTCTCCGTTGCTTTAGGTGCTGTGTCAGTTTTAACTTCTTGAACTTTCACCTCTGGTGCTTTTGCCTCCATTGCTTTCACCTCTGGAGCCTTTGCTTGAGCGGGTTTCACTTCCTGTGGTTTCACTTCAATAACCTTCTTTTCATTCTTAACAGGGGCTGCCTGTAGTGTTTTGGGTTCGACCTTCTTAGTAGCAGCTTTTCTCGCTGTAGGTTTATTGTCCCTATATTTAGGGTTTTTATTGTTCTGTCTGGAACCTCCATCGGAAGTCAGTTTTTTTGTTTCAAGAATTGCTTGCTCGTCAAGAATTTTATAAATAAGTTCTTCTTTCTTGTATGCATCAGGGCGTCTTATGCCCATCTCTTTGGCGAGGACACGTAATTCTGTTGTAAGCTTTTCATTAAGCTCAATAATGTTATAAGCCATCTAGATATATTGAAATTCGTTTATGGTAATTGTAATTTGAAATATTCGAATTAAACTCTGATATATATATGGAGGTATTTATTCCATAATATTTAAATGCAGAGAAATAATTGAGTTTTTGAATGAATTTGTAATAATTAACAGTAGTATGGGTGACTTTACTGTTGAAGATTCTTTTGCAAAGGTAATATAAATTTTTAAATAGTGTCAAGGTTTTAGCAGTTTTTTTGCACCGAAATCATTTATTCTTGCATATTTATACTATTTAACGTATTATTACGCCTTTCAATTTCATTCTTATACAATAATGATCTCCTTCTTTCCAATGAATTAGGAGCAGTTGACTCAATAAAAAGATTGTTAGCCTCTGTTGCCCACTTATATGCCTCCTCCATATCATCAAGCATCTCATATGCCAGTGCTATATTACTTGCCGCTTTTGCTTTATTTCCTTTATTCCTGTTAGATGAAGTATTATAATACTCTTCCCACTTATTAATTGCGTTGAGCCATTCTGCACGTTTAACAAATGTTTCTCCTTCTCGCATAAGTTTCGAAGACGATGTATAGTACCATCTGTCTTGTCTCTCCCAGTGAGGTGCAAAAACATATGTCATCTTCTCTGCTGCCGTAACTGCCAAATTCTTCATTGCCTCTTCACGTGATGGAAGCATTTCTTGTGAGTAAGCTCTACCATCTTGAATATCAAAGCCAACCCAGTGTAGGCTATCGGTAAATTGTACACGCGGTATCTTGCCTTCCATTGTGGGTAGGTAAACTCTAATAGTTGAGTTAATCTTTCCGGTAAGTTCACTATAAGTATATCCCTGCTGCCTGAAATATTCTTTTTTGATAGTCTCAATAATCAACCTATCAAGTGAAATAATGGCATCAGCGCTGCTCTCTCTTCTTATTTCGTTCATTTTCTCTGGATCCAGAAGCTTTTCTTGAAAAAAATCTTTATCATTCCTTATCGGATCGTTATAAAAAGTAACTCTCTGAAAATAATTTTCATCATTAAGAAACTGTGCCAAAGCCTCGGTATAATAAATAGCAATGCTATCAGACGACGCTTTAACTTTATTATCAGTTACGCTGCCTATGCTCCATAAATTGTGACCAATATCAGCGGGCTGTTCAACAACATTATTCACAACTGTTACTCTCATAACATTATGTGGAAGAGTTACTTGAGCAGGCTCACGCGTTTCTACAGTAAGATATTTAATTCCAGAGCAACTACTCAGAATTAGTGCAATAGTTAAAACGATAATAAATGGGTAAGTTCTGTACATAGGTTTTGTAATTTATTTAGACAAAGATAGTACCCTGTAATCGATTTTCACTAAAAATTATTTGATAATAATCTTATTTTGTACATAATTGCCTCTATTAATTAACATTTATGTATCGTTAAATGTTTTCATTTCAAACCATTGTTTAAACGTTTTTTGATATATTTGTGCTTTACTTCTAGATTTTATAACAGAAACAAACTTAAACATGGCATTTAACATTATTGTGTTGGCTAAGCAGGTTCCCGATACACGCAACGTTGGGAAAAATGCAATGAAAGCCGATGGAACGGTAAACAGGGCAGCACTTCCTGCAATCTTTAATCCTGAAGATCTTAATGCACTTGAGCAGGCACTGGGTATAAAAGAACAATATCCCGGATCTCGTATTACCATGCTTACAATGGGACCCGGACGAGCTGCCGAGATATTACGCGAAGGAATGTTTCGTGGTGCAGACGATGGAGTTCTTCTAACTGATAGGGCTTTTGCAGGAGCAGATACTCTGGCAACATCATATGCTTTATCAATGGCAATCAAAAAGATTGGTGAATTTGATATAATAGTATCAGGCCGTCAGGCAATCGATGGAGACACAGCTCAAGTGGGTCCACAGGTTGCAGAAAAGTTGGGTATACCTCAAATTACATATGCTGAAAACATTGAGGTGGTGAGCAACAATAGAATAAGGGTAAAACGTCGCCTCGAAAATGGGGTAGAGGTTGTAGAAGCTCCACTGCCTGCTTTAATAACTGTAAATGGTTCTGCACGTCCATGCCGACCACGCAACGCGAAGTTATTGCTGAAATATAAACATGCAAAAACTATTACAGAGCGTCAGATGGAAAATATTGACTATATTGATATTTATAGCAGCAGGCCTTACCTTAATCTTACCGAATGGGGAGTAGCTGATGTAGGTGCCGACCCTAAAGAATGTGGCCTCTCGGGCTCTCCAACAAAAGTTAAGAGAACAGAGAATGTAGTATTTCAGACCAAAGAGAGTAAACATATTTCAGATAGTGATATCGAGATAGATGCTCTTATGAAAGAACTGATAGAAAACCATACTATCGGTTAAGAAATTAATTTACTGATACCTATTTAAATTAAAAGATGAATAACTTATTTGTGTATTTAGAAATAGAAGATGGCAAAGTTGCAGAAGTGAGTCTTGAACTACTTACCAAGGGTCGCTCGCTTGCCAATCAGCTGGGATGTAAATTGGAGGCAATAGCTGCTAGTGCTACAACAGATGGAGTAGACAGGCAGGTATTTCCTTACGGTGTTGATGTGCTGCATCTGTTTAAAGATGAGCGTCTATCACCTTATTCCACATTACCACACACCTCAATAATGGTTGAGCTTTTTAAGAAAGAGAAACCCGAAATATGCCTTCTTGGAGCAACAATTATTGGTAGAGATTTAGGACCACGAGTATCTTCAGCCTTGGGCAGCGGGCTTACAGCCGATTGCACATCATTAGAAATTGGAGACCATGAAATAAAGAGAACCGGTCAGGTTTATAAAAATCTACTTTACCAAATTCGTCCTGCTTTTGGAGGAAATATTGTAGCTGCTATCATCAACCCCGATCATCGTCCACAAATGGCTACTGTGAGAGAAGGTGTGATGAAAAAAGAGATTATGGATCCTTATTTTAAAGGAGAAGTAGTTGAGTATGATGTAAATGATTTTGTGAAAGATGAAGATTTTATAATCAATATTATTGACAGACATATTGAGAAATCTAAGGTTAATATTAAAAATTCGCCAATTATAATCTCAGGAGGTTACGGTGTTGGATCTAAAGAGAATTTCGATCTTCTGTTTCAGCTTGCCGATGTACTTGGTGCCGATGTTGGTGCCTCTCGTGCTGCTGTTGATGCAGGGTTTGTTGATCACGATCGTCAGATTGGACAAACAAGAGTCACCGTTCGTCCTAAAGTTTATATTGCTTGTGGAATCTCGGGGCAAATACAGCATATTGCAGGAATGCAAGACAGCTCAATAATTATTTCTATAAATAATGATCCCGAGGCACCTATTAATGCCATCTCCGATTATGTAATTACTGGAGAGGTTGAGACGGTTATTCCTAAAATGATTAA